>PBOE01000038.1 GCA_002725275.1 Methanobacteriota archaeon | reverse complement strand
TTCCTTTAGCTTCGATTCGCAAGCCGATGCTGTCCTCGTGCGGTTCGGTCACGGCAAGCCGGATGATTTCAGCGGCGAGCAAGCGCTCCTCGGTTGAACCGTTGTGGTCCTCAAGGGCCGAAACGATCGCGTCGGCGGACGTGCCTTCGAGCCATACTTCACCGATGAGCACCCCGTCCTGAATGCCTTCCATCACGGTCTGTTTCATGGCGGACGCCACGATGCCTTCGTTCATTGTGAGGCCCTGCCACGCATCGAGGACCTTGCTGATGCCCTCAACGCTGGCCTCGGGGAGCGGCTGAGTTTCGGGCCACCCCTCCGGCGTCCATACGGCGTCCAAAGAGAGGACGGACGGAAGCAGAGGTGGCAGCATGGACAGCGCCAAGTGGTGAACGAACGGAGCGTCTTTCTTCGAGAAGGTGGCCAACGCATCCAGGCCGAGCCCGACGACAGCGCCGCTGTGAAACCGAAAGGCAACGTACCCGGTGGCCGAAGAGGCACCACTGTGCACATCGTCCGCTTCAAGGCCCTCCGTGGTCCAGACCGGGTGCCCGTCAATGTCGGCACGTGAGAGATTGAACCGGGACCGCTTCAACACGTCTTCCAGCCAATCCTTGGGCGGTTGGGGCTTCGGGCCGGTGCAGACAAAGCCGCCTTCCCAACTGAAGAAGTACATGCCACGCTTGGCGTGGTCTTCCCACGGAAGCATGCGGAGGGTGAGGTTGGCAAAGTTTTGGATGCCGGCAAGGTAGCCTGGCTTTCCGTCCCCTCGGCGGACATAGGAACCGGAGCCGAACGAGCCCGAATTGAATTGTCCAACCATGCTGAATTGTTCGTCGTGAGAGGCGTGAAGTGAGCCTGCAAATGCCTTGGCCACGTCGTCGCCGCGCTTGGCCATCATTCGTTTTGAGAGCCACTTGAGGTCGTCTTTTTTCTTGATGATCTTCTCAATTTCGCTCAGGGTCTTGGTCACCGGGTCCGTTCGGCCCCAGCGCAGCTTGCCAGAGAACGCCATGGCCGGGAGGTGGCTGCGCGGGTTTTCTCGAAATTGACCGAGCTCTTTGGCGAGTTTCTTCGCCGTCGCTTCGTTGGCTTGTTTGGTCCCGCGCATCCTCGCCCGGGTCTTTTTTTGACCGGGGAATTCCACTTTTGACGGCGCTGGCACGGTGGTCCCCTACTCCGGCTGGCCGGGTGGTGGGGTTTGAGACCTTCGCGTGAAAGGGCTCTTGTCGTCAACCGTGAACGGACCCACCATGCCAACGGTGACGCTGCTGGGTACGGCTCAAGACGGAGGCCGTCCGCAACCGGGGTGTCGACGCTCGTGTTGCGCCAACCTCACGCCCGACGACACCCGCCATCCCGTGAGCCTCGGCATCACGGACGAGCACGGCCAGGGGCACCTCATCGAAGCCACGCGGGCGCTTGGTGAACAACTCAACATCTGGAACCATCCGCCGCTGAAGTCCGTGCTCTTGACCCATGCCCACTTCGGCCACGTCGACGGGCTGGGTCTGTTCGGTCGCGAGACGTTGAACGCCCGGGGGCTTTCTCTCTACGCCTCACCCTCCATGCTGTCCCTCATCGAAGCCACGCCGCAGTGGGCCCTCATGGTGGAGCAAGGCGTGTTTTCCAGCGTACCGGTCGCTACCGGTGAACGTCGCTCGCTCTCCGACCTGGTGCAGGTTGAGGCGGTCGAGGTGCCGCATCGCGCTGAACTCTCCGACATGCATGCGTTCATCGTCCGTGGACCAAATCGGTCGCTGCTCTTTCTCCCCGACCATGACCGGTGGGACGAGACCCTCAACCATCACGGAGCCGCCTCCATCCGCGATTGGTTCCGTGCCTTGGACGTCGACGTTGCGCTGGTGGACGGGACGTTCTGGAGTGCCGATGAATTGACGAGTCGGACGCAACACGAAGTGCCTCATCCTCCCGTCAGTGAGAGCCTTGAGCGTCTGGGCGCACGACGGGATGACGACCCGGAGATCCTCTTCATTCACATGAACCACACCAACCCGATCCACCGGCCTGATTCCGATGAACACGCTCGCGTTGTGAGCCTTGGCTGGGGCGTGGGCCAGCAGGGGATGAGCTTCAGCCTGTAGGCGTCAAGCCGCTGGGTTGGAAGATGAGCATGGTCAGCGTCACCTCGACCGATTCCGTGCTGTCGCCACCGAGGAAATTACCGTTGTTCGCGTTCAACGAGACGTCCATGTTGAGGTTGCCCACCATCTCCGGTGATTTTCCGAGCATGGTCAGCACCGAGACCAATTCGTCTTCGGTGCCGTTGAGCGTGTAGTCGCCGGGGCCCGTGGCGTATTCGGACAGCGCAGCGTTCGGGGTGATGCTGCCGACCTCGGTGATGCTGCCGCATGCGTTCGTCGACCGCTCAGCGTCGTCGCTTTCCGAGAACGGGCCGGCCAACCCGCTGTAGTCCGGACTTGTCACGATATCGTCGCACGCAGCCGTGACCGTTTCACCGGTGTCGGTGTAGGCGATGGTCAGGACGGCGCTGAGGACGGCCGTAGTCGTATTGTCAATGGTGACTTGGAAGGTTTGCGTCTCGCCGTCGTTGAGGTTGAGGGTTTCGGATTGCGTCCATTCACTCACGGTGTAGGTCAGCTGGTACGGCCTGTTGTCCGTTGCCTCGCTGCTTTCGGGAGCCATCATCACGTAGGTGGTTTCCAAGGCTCCAAACAGCACGAGGATGACCACAGCGCCAACAGCGGCGGTTTGTTGGGTTGGCAAACTGTAGCGACCCAACGGGTTCTGGTCGGATTCGGAGCGTCGCCAGCAGAGGATGAAGTGAGTCGCAAAGGCGGCACTCATGGCCGGGATGGACGGGAAAATATCGTCCCCGTAGCCGCTCACACTCCAGACGATGACCGCACTCAACGCCGCCGTCATCATCCAAACGGTGTGTTCAGTGTCGGGTTCGTACCCCATCATGCGAATCAACAGGAGCGGCACGAAGATGCCACCCAGACCGTAAACCGCCAGCACGACGAGCGCGAACACGGAGTCCCCGAAGCCGGGGAATTGTTGCCCCACCAGGGCGATGGCGGTGGCAAAAATGGCCACCACCAAGGTAACCACTTTTGTGGTCTTGTGGTCCGTGCTCCATTCGGGTCTCACGTCGTCGGTGATGGCGGCGGTGCAGGCGAGCACTTGACTGTCGGCGGTGGACATGGTGGCGGCGAAAATGGACGCCAGGATCACGCCGGCCAAGAACGGGTTGAGCACTTCCATCGCCAGCAACGGCAACCCGTCTTGGGCTTGCGATGCATCGAGGTCAAGGAAGATGGCTCGGCACGCCAAGCCAATGATGAACATGAGCGCGATGAACGGCGTTTGCCACACGAAGAACCAGATGGCGGCTTCTTTGCGGTCCTTGTCGTCCTTGAGCGTCATCACCCGCGAGACCACCTGGGGCTGACCTGCCACGCCCAGTCCGCCGAGGAAGAACGCCCCGATCCACAAGGTCACGCCGAAGGTCAAATCTGCCGGAAAGAGGTTGACCATGCCGGGGTCGATGTCCTTGAGCGAGTTGTGGAGGCCAGAGAAGCCACCGACTTCAGAGACCGCAACGTAGCAGAGGATGCTTGAACCCACGATCATCACGCAGGATTGGGCAGCNTCCGTCCANATNGANGCGCGNATACCTCCAGCGTAGCAGTAGGCGACGACCAGCACGAACCCGATGAGAATGCCCCTTATTTCGGGCCAGCCGAGCATGGCACGGAGGGCAACGCCCCCGGCCACCAGTTGAGCAGCGGCGTAGATGATGAGGAACGCGACGGACAAGATGCCCGCCAGTTTGGCTTCGGGCGCACCGGTTGTTTTGGACACGAGGGAAGAGAGCGATCGCACACCGCGCTCGCTTCCTTCCTTCTGAATGAACTTGTAAATCCATATCCACGCCACGGCTTGACCCAAGGTGGAGACCAGACCGATCCACAGGCCCGAATAACCCTGTATGAAAATGAAGCCGATGAAACCAATGAACATGTAGCCTGAGTTCCACGTGCTGACGGCACTGAGGGCAGCCAGGGCGGGGTGCATGCCGCGGCCTGCAACCAAGTAATCGTCGGTTGTGTCNACCTTCACTCGCATCGAAGCAAGGCCAACACCNGCAAAGAAGGTCATGAACATCAGAAACGAAATCAAGAGAANGATTTNGTCAGACAGACCGAACATCNTCAGGCACCCNCCGTCCAACGAGCGAGCGCCTTCTCTTCAACCTCACCCGTGCCTGCGGGGAAGACGAGGCAGTTGAGTCGACCACCGGACTCGCCTTCCAGTCCCGCCACCGTCGTGGTGACGATGCGTTGTTCGGGNGTGCCCATGTCCGAGCACAACACCACCCGAACATCGTCGACGCTCGCTTTGAGGTAGGCTTCAACGGCGGCGGCGACGCTGGTTTGCTCAGCGTCCTCTGAATCACGCGGTTCTTGCTCGTCAAGTTTGGACCACATCATCCGCATGGAACGGGCTGCATCGGCCGGTGTCATCGGGCGCTGGTCGCCGACGCCTTGACCGGTGGGATCAAGATCCAACAGGACGAGGGTGTGAAGCCCCTGGTCCCAGTTCCCCGCCACCACTTCCAGCGGCGACGTAGCGACCCACCCACCGTAGGGGTAGGTGAAGGTCGTTTGACGACCAAATCTGTAGTTCGACAGGCCGACCGCTCCGGTGACAAGGGTGGTGATGGACAGGCCGTGAAACACCCGACACTCAACGCCGGCTTCCAGGGCGCGTAGCTGCAAATCAACGTGGGTCGTCGCCTGGAGAGGGTCTCCGACCACCAGCAAGGCCACGAGGGAGGTGGCTGCAAGGGTCAGGAGTTCTTCCGGCTCTTCCACTTCGGGGCGCATCACTCGCTGAACGGGNCCAATTTCTTTCTCCAACCGCACCAGTTCATCCTCGGGCCAAAGCGCCGTGTACGCCTCGTATCGGCGATGGTCAGCTCTCTTTGCGGCGTGGAGTGCCTCGAGGGTCATGCCCTCCATCCGTCCCAACCCCATGCCGACCAGCAGCAGACCGGTTTCNGGCAGTCCGNTGGAGTGGGATGCTTCGGCCGCCATGCTCAAACCCCTGAGACGCTTGGACNGGGCGAGGGCCATGCGTCATTTGAGCGTGCCGAGCGACCAAACACAGGCGTGGTTGGAACGATGCAGGGCCGAAGGCTGGCTTGAGGGCACCGGTGTCGTGGCGTTGGATGCGACGCACCGAGGCGTCCCATTGAACGAACAGGCTCCCGATGAGGGCGATGCGTGCTGGGACGGATTGAACATCGTGGAGGTCGAACCGCTCACCAAAGGNCCGACCCACTGGAAAGAGCGTTTGCCCGANCCNCTGANGGNNNTTCCCGACAGCCTTTGGCCGACGGCTTACGAGGTCCAGGGCGACGTGTTGACCGTCAAACTCGAGGGNGCCGCACGGGAGCACGGCCAAGCCGTTGCGAACGCCATGCTGGACCAGCTTCCCAGCGTGCGCATCGTATGCGCGGATGAAGGCGTCAAGGGNGATTTCCGCGTACGGGACCTGNTTCCACTCGCCTGGCGCGGCGANGAANCGCACACNCGGACNGAAATTCGAGAACACGGCCATCGTCTTCTCGTNGACCCGAGCCAGGTCTACTTCAGCAGCCGACTGTCAACCCAACGGTTGGAAACGGTNCANCAACTCCACACNTTTGCCGACACACTCGNCCGTCCGCTGGTGGTGGCGGACCCCTATGCGGGGGNTGGCCCCGCNCTCCCCGGNCTGTTGGCCCTTGAGGACGTTGTGGCCGGCTATCTCGTCGGCGACTTGAACCCTGCCGCCGTCGCCCTGCTCGAGGAGAATCTGCGACGATGGACGACCAAGCAGAACCGTTCGTTTTCGCCGGCGACCGTGGTNTGCAAGGACGCACGAACATGGAAGGACGACGAGCGCCTCAGCGGTCAGGCCCACGCTCTNCTCGTCAACCTGCCGCACGACAGTTTCGAGCACCTTCCCGACCTCTTTCCGCTGTTTGATCGGTCCACCACCAGCCTGCTTCGAGGCTGGGCCATCGTTGAGCGGAGCAGCCTTGATGGCTGCATCGACCGCTTGAATCGTCTGGTTGGTGATGCCGGAGGAACAGCGAGTGGCACACACGTTGCGGAGATCAAAGGGTTCTCTACCACCCGATGTTTCGTGGTGTTTCAGACCACCATTACATGGGATTGAAGCGTTCAATTCATGAAGCACCGACCGCTGGAGGGTCCCATGGAGAACATCGTCAAGTGCACGTGCGGAGCGAGCATCAACATCGCTGGCGTCCCTCCTCGAAAAGACGGTATCAAAGTCTGGTGCAAGGTTTGCGGCACCATCACGGTCCATCAGCGCTGACCTTTCATCCTGCCACGAAAGGGCGTGACTGCGCCCGGCCCCTCATCGGCATGTTCATGGTCGTTCCTCATTCACGACAAAAGGAGTGAAGCCCATGTCCGACCAACCCCTTGTGATCGACGTCGTGGACAACGGCGGCCAGTGGACGCACCGTGAATGGCGCATGCTGCGCTACCTCAAAGTGGACACCCAGATCATCGACAACACCACGCCGGTGGATGAACTTCGGGACCTGGACGGCCTCATTCTTTCGGGCGGGGCGGCACGGGTTGGCCTGACCGGGGAACTCGGGAACTGCGGCGCCTACCTCGAACTCGATATTCCCATTCTCGGCATTTGCGCCGGCCATCAGTTCATGGCGCGTCACTACGGCGGCGACGCCCGTGAATCACCGGAGCCGGAATTTGGCGCCATGGAAATCGAACTTGTCGACGGCGGAGGAACCATCTTCGCAGGTACCAATCCAACCCAGACGGTGTGGGAGTCGCACAACGACGAGGTTCACGTGGTGCCCGAGGGCTTTTTCATCACGGCCGGCAGCCCCTCGTGCAAGGTTCAGGGCATGGAAAACGAAGCGGGCGACCGGTTCGGCCTCCAGTTTCATCCTGAGGTGAACGACTCGGAGTTTGGCAAGGAGATGTTCGAGAATTTCGTTGCCCTTTGCCGTGCTCGCCGCGACGGGTAATCTCCATGTCCGGCAATCACAAGCGCGATTTGGGCCAGTACTTCACCCGAGACGACGTGTGGTTGCGNCCTCACCTTCTTGAACACCTGAATCAACTCCGTGAGCGATACACCGCCTGCGTTGACCCGTTTGCTGGTGATGGCCATCTGCTGCGTCGTGCTGAAGCGTTGGGATTTGACGTCCACGGCTACGACACCGACGAAACCATCTGCCGCACGAACGGTTGGGGCCGTCCAAACGATTCCATTCGCAACGTTCCGCTTCACCCCGATGCGTTCGTCTTGACCAACCCNCCCTACCTCGCCAAGAATTCAGCCAAACGCATGGGTTCCCCTTCGGTCGCCTATTTTTCCACCGAAACAGCCCAAACGATGAATCACAGCCACGCCAACATCCTCGATGACGTGTTCAAACTCGCCATCGAACANACCCTCCCTCACTACGAGGAGTCGATGTGGATCGTCCCCGAATCCGTGGTTCAGGATCTGGAACATCTCCCTCACTGGCGAGCACGCCTTCATTCGCTGACTGTTCTCGAAGACAACCCGTTCACCGACACCGAACACCCGGTGTGCGTTTTGGTGTTCTCCACTTCCGATCCTCGCGGTGAGGTTTGGAAAAACGATACGTGTTTGGGCCACTTTGATGATTTGTGGCAGCGCCATCACGGTGCACGTTCCGCCCCGAGTGACGCAACACCGATGACGTTCAATTCAAAATCGGGAAGGCTGGGGTACCGCGCCGTTGACGGAACCAAGGAAGACGGCTCAATGAGAATCTGCTTCTGCCTCGGGGACGACCTCGGTTATGAGCGGGACCGCATCAAGGTCAGCAGTCGCCACATGACGTACATCGATGTGGTGCTGGATGGAGAGGCGTTGCGGCGTACGATCGCCGAAGCGAATCGTCGAATTGAGGCGTACCGCACGACGACGCACGACGTCTTCCTCACCGCTTTCATGGGAAACACCAAGAGCGGGGTTCGGCGCAGGCGGATGGACTATTTTCTTGCCAGGAGGATGTTCAACGCTGCTTATCTGCAGGTACGCGACGCCTCCAACAGCGCCCCATAGCATTATAGCGGAGATTTATGCAAGATGGGCTGATGTCCACCGCGCGACGAACCCCTGCCCGCCTGCTCACAACTTTGCTGTTGTTGACCGCCCTTTCCCCCATTGCTCTGGTCCAAGCCGTGCCCGATGAACCGTCGGAGTACTACTACGGCGTGGAATACGACTGGTCGAGCCTTGACAGCGATGTCCAAAACGTGACCGGACTTGACATTCAACAACTGTTCACTGAAATCATGGAGGACGCCGACCAGGCAGGCTTCAACCTGGACCTCGGTCAGTTGACCACCGGCGCGACCAACGTCTACGTGCACCAGACCGAGGACATCACGCCCCAAACCATCCAAAACTTGGACGGGGACAACGTTCAGGTCTGGAGCCGCACCAGCGACGTGGTGCTCCGCCATGGTCTTCTCTCCAACGCCATCATCATGACCGACTGGTCCGAGACCACCTTCGGCAGTTCGCCCACCGGCATTGACATCGACGTCATCGCCGAAGCCGAGAACGTGTTGACGGTTGACATGCTTTACACCGAGTACCTCGACGACGACTACAACTTGGTCGGCGCCGACATGGACGTCGACATGACCGTCGGCAACGACATGAACCTCGGCATTGACATCACCCTCGAGGGCGACGGCGAGGAACTCAACGTCGACTTTGACACCGGCATGGACTTCAGCTACTCCATCGCTTCTCAAGCCGAGTGGCGGCTGGGCAACCCCAGCCCGATTTACGTCGAGGCGGCCGGCAACGATCACACATCTTGGAATTGCGCCTGGGATTCGTCCGAAGTGGGCGTCAACGACGACTACTCGGATGCGGCCGAGGTCTACGACATGTGCGGCATGGTCGATGGAACCTACATCGGCTCGGCCGATTACAGCGTTTACCTCACGGGCTTGCCCATGGAAGAATTCGGCTTTGATGCCGGCGACTTCGACATCACCATCAGCGACGAACTCACCAGCGAAGGTGACTACGAGGGCGACATCGACATGGGCGATGTTGAATTCAACATCAGGTCAGACCGACCACTCGAGGTTGACCTTGGCGACGGTTCGACCATCGATGTTGTGGCTTGCGACACCTGCCCGCCGGGCAACCCGGTCATGTTCATCATGATGGGCAACGTGCTGGGCCATGCCAGCGAATCCTTCGGCGAAGCCGTGGCAGAGGACTTCGAGGCTGAACTTGAGGACTCTTTTTCCGAGATCCTTGAGGGCTGGATTGGCGGTAGCGGAGATGACGGTTCTTACGAAGAGGAATCCTTCTATTGCGATGACGGGCAGGAGATTCCAGCCGACTGGGTGAACGATGGAGAGGAAGATTGCTACGACGGCTCGGACGAGGACGACTTCCAACTCAGCGGCATGATGACGTACAACTACGACGTTGAAGACGACGTCTTCGGCTTCAGGGGCAACTTCGATGCCACGCAGCTCGGCTACCAGGAAGACAGGGAATTCACCTGTTATGACGGCGACACCATCCCGCTCGACAANGTCAACGACGGATGGGACGACTGCTATTCTGGCGAGGACGAGGATGATAACCCGGGCGCTCCCGACTCCTACTTCTGTGAGGACGGCACGGAAATCACCTTTGTCATGGTCAACGACGGCAGCGCCGACTGCGCCGATGCATCCGACGAACCCGTCGACAACGACGGTGACTGGTTCCTCTGTGAAAGCTACGACCGCATTCCGTTCCAGTACGTCAACGACGGCAAGCAGGATTGCGAGGATGGCGATGACGAGCACGAGACTCGCCAGTCCGGCAATTTCTACTGTGACGGATACGCCACAAACCTGGATTTCACTCTGGTCAACGACGGCACGGCCGACTGCGCAGACGGTGCCGACGAAGGCGAGGCAATTTTCCAACTCGTGAACATTTACGCCAACGACGGCATGGGCAACGTCCTTGTTTCCGTCGACGATGTCCTGTTGTGCGCAAGTTGGAATTGTGATATCAGNATGTCTGTTGACAGCGGCTTCGTGAATTACGAGTCCCAGGTCCCAACCCCGTCGACCTACGGCGAGATGGACNTGTGCACTGGCGCCACCATCTACGACGCGGACGGCACCGTGCTGGCNACCGTTGAAGAATCGTGCGACTCGATTTGGATCGGCGGCCCCGAAATCTCCGAGTGGGGAACCTACATGAACGACAACGGCGAAAACTCGCTCGCCCTCCACGTCACCGCAGAAGACTGGGNCGNCAGCTACAGCGACGTGACGGTCACCTACGCAGTGAACGAGATGACCGACAACGGGCCGGTCACCGTTGCCACTGAGAGCGTTGCCTTCAACGACGAAAGTTCGGTTGAATTTGACCGCACCGTCGACATCTCAAACCCCGGCGAGTACTGCCTTGATGTCACGTTGATGCAGGACGGCGAAACTGAGCCCTTTGACACCCACCAAGACTGCGTGACCGTGGAAGAAGGCCCCGAGGTTAGCGAGCGAATGCAAAAGATCGCCGGCGCTCTGGCCGACTCCGGTCTCAGTAACGTGATGGAGAACTTTGGACAAAACCTGGCTTCCACGTTTGAAGAGCTTGATGAGGACTACGAGGTCCCCGTCTTCCCCTACAACGACGGCATGTGGGCACCGCTCTGGAGCAACGAACATGCCACCATCGTCGGTGTTGGCGTGTACGCCTGGGACGAGGACGGTGACGCCTACGTCATCGCTGGTCCGGAAACCACCGGCTACAGCCAAGACCTCCCCATGACCTTCGCCAGCATCCGCTACATCACGGGCGTGCCCGCACAGGAAGCACAGACCGAGATGGCTGGGTTTGACGACCTCGAGGACATTGTCGATGTCGAGNACCACGACCTCTCTGAACTGGCTGCTGACCTTCAGGAAGCAGGCGCCGACACCACCGACCTCGGCTTGGGNGATGGTACCGACAACGGTGGCGAGACCACCGACGACGGNGAGCAAACGGCCGAGGACATTGCGGAAGACGCNGGCCTCCTGCCGTTCACTTCACCACTGACGGTCATGGCGCTCATTGGCCTGGCTGCNCTTGCCGGTCATCGCCGCCACGAACACGAGTGAAGTCAAAAGCAACGGAGGAGAGGGAGAGCCGTGCTGCCACGGCCCGCGCCTCACCGTGCCTTTGGAGCCGTACGGCTGAGCATCACCGTTTTTCTGGCGGTTCACGTGTTCATCTCGGCATGGCTGGTGGCCACGGTCGAAGGCACGTACACCGAGGGNAAACCGGCTCCTGCTGAGGTCCATTCGCTCGTCGCTATCGACAAAGATCAAACGATGATCGATGTTGAAATCAAGAAGGCAACGTCCCTCTTCCTCTACACCTTGGCCCGGGATGCGGATGCATCCGTTCCCGTGGAGAACAACGGTACGGACGCTTCATCCGATGATGCATCAAGCGATGCGCGCGACGATGAAACAAACGACGCGAGCCAAACCGACCGGGCGTGGCTGGACATTGGCCGCCAATCGGTAAACGTCGCCTTGGTTCTGATGGTCCTGGGTGAAGCGTTGATGCTCACGTCCCTCCGATGGCGACACCACGTTCGTTCGTTGGGCTTCTTGGCGGTCATCGCTGCTTTCACGATCGTTTTTCCTGCCTGCTACATGCTGGAACTGACCGGTGGCGCCGACGAGGGCGAGGACCGTACGGCGTCCAACACACCCGGGGCCAACCTCGAGACCGTTACCTTCGTCCACACGAACGCATCTTCGGGGGTGTCGTTAACCTGGTTGGGATTTGAGTTGGAAGCGGATTTCTCAGGNTACGATCTCGGGCTGGTGGTGCCCGAGAATCGAACGACCGTTGCCCAACAGGTCCCTGAACCGGGGAGCAAAGACGCTTCCTCCTACATTGCGTTTGAATCATCGTTCAACGTTCAACTCGGCAAGAACCTTGACTCGCTGTTGGTGCTGCCGTTCATGTGGTACCTGATGCCAGCATTTCCCGTTGGTCAATCCACGAAAAGCTTCGCTGGTGATGAGGAAGAGTGAGCGCCCACTCCGGGAATTGAACCCGGGTCGCAGGAATGACAATCCTGCATGATAACCTCTACACCAAGCGGGCTGTAGCAACTTGCCGGGGACGCAACCGCTATTTAAGCCGCGCCATGTCGGTGAAATGGGTGCCACCATGGCCAAAAGAAAGACGTCCGCGGAAAAAGCACGAGACGATGAAGAAGCGTCCCAACTCGACAACATGCTAGGGGACGCTTTTGGCGACATTGGTGCCCTGGAACAACCGCCGGAAAACCCCTCGCCTGCGCCCGAAGAGCCACCTGAAGCCTCAGCACCAAGCGGCCCTCCGTCCGGTCCACCCTCAGGTCCACCCAGCGGCCCTCCATCCGGCCCTCCTGCGGGTCCGCCCAGCGGCCCACCCTCCGGTCCTCCTTCGGGTCCGCCCAGCGGCCCACCCTCCGGT
>PBOE01000037.1 GCA_002725275.1 Methanobacteriota archaeon | reverse complement strand
CTGCACGCGTTCCGGCAGGACATTTTCCTGCTCTGCGACAACGCCATGACGTACAATCTCGAGGGGAGCGTCTTTTACTCGACGGCGCGCATCCTCCGCGGCGCTAGCGCCAAGCTCCTTGACCAGGCCGACCAGCTGCTCCGCGACCCACCACCACCGTCCTTGGCGGCGGTGGTGGCGAAGAGTTTGACACCGTCGGAATCGAGGCGTTGACCGGACGATCCGATGGTCAAATTGTTGGCCGTGTCGTAGATGTAAGCCCGCATGGCTCGATACTTGGCCCAACTTTCGCCAATGTAGCGTTGAATCTGTCCGAAGTCCCGAATGGGTGAACCAAAGGCGGTTCGGTCGGTGGCGTATCGATTCATTTCGTCGAGNGCACGACGGCCGATNCCGAGGGCCATNGCGGCCAGCGTNANNCGTTCAAGTTCGAGGTTGCCCATCATGTGGATGAGGGATTCTCCCACGCCGCCAACGAGGTTTTCAGCAGGGACGATGCAATCGTCGAACACGAGTTCAGCCGTGTTGGACGCACGCATGCCGGTCTTGTCGTAGATTTTCTGACCGACGCTGAAACCGGGCATGCCGGCTTCAACGAGGAAGGTCGACATCTGGACTCGACCTCGCTCGTCTTCTCCCGTCCGAGCGTACACCCACACCACGTCGGCGGGCGTGCCGTCTTCATCGATGCACCCGTTGGTGATCCACATTTTCCGACCGTTGAGGACCCANGTGCCGTCGTCCTGCTGAACCGCAGAGGTTGACAGACCCAAGACGTCGGTGCCCGCATCGGGTTCCGACATGGCCATGGCGCCGATCCACTCGCCCGAGCAAACCTTGGGGAGAATGCGGGCCTTCTGCTCCTCGGTCCCGTTGTACGCGAGGTTGTTCACGAACAGCATCGAGTGAGCAAGGTAAGCCAGCGCAAAGCCCGGGTCGGAAGCGGAGAGTTCCTCGTGGACGATGGTGCAGGCAACGGCGTCGAGGCCGGCGCCGCCGTAATCCTCGGGTGCGCTGATACCCAACAGACCGAGTTCGCCCATGCTTCGCAGCAGTTCAAGGTTGAATTTCTCATCCCGGTCGTGTTCAAACGCCTGAGGTTCCACGTGTTCTTGGGTCCACTCACGGACCATTTCACGCAGCATCTGGTGCTCTTCGCTCGGATTCGCGATGTCCAGGTTGGCCATGATGATGCGTCTCCACGGTGGCTTTTGACCTTTGGCAAATCGGGAAATGAACGGTGAAGATTACTCTTCGCCGTCTGCTTCGTCGGCGAGCATCTCCGCACGAAAGGCCCGATAATCCGCCTCGTTGTCAAACTCGAGCGGAATGACCATCCGCTCTTGACAGTCTTGGCACTCGAATTGTTGCCCGACCATGAAGCCCATGTACGGGTAGACGCGGATGCCGTAGCAAGCGATGCAAACCCGGAACGACACTTCACCACGCCCNGATTATTCTTCATCACTCATCGATGCCTTGAGTTCGCCAAGGTCGATGCGATGATCTTCGTTGGCGTCGAGCGCGACGATGATGTCGGAAATCTGAGCTGGAGAAAGGACATCGCCCAGCATCTCTCGAATACCGAAATGAAGCTCGGGTCCGTTGATGGTCCCGTCGCTGTCCGCGTCGAGGGCGTTGAACATGTCATCGACGGTCATGCCTTTCTCGGTCAGGGCTTCTCGGAGTTTTGCCAGCGCAGTTTCTGCAGTCCATGCGTCGTCGCTCATGTCGCCGACCACGGGGAAGGCGCCCTAAATCGTTTGCATACATCAAGCGTAGAAACGGACAAAGGCCGTTGGATGCGTCAAGAGTTTTTCTAGCCTTGACCGGCATACCTTCTTGATGGATGGAGGCTTGCGCGCAACAGGGACCCCCATGGCCAAGAAGTACATCGCACGGGACCCCCGGACGGGAAAACCNATTCAGGTGAGTCAATCCGCCAAGGCCGACGCCTCGTANGAACCCGNTCAGGGGCCTTGGTGCGCTCTCCTCCCCAGCGACATCATGTCCCTCGCCGAGGGGACGCTCGAGGAGCGAGAAGTTCGTTGGAAAAACGACACCTTGACCATGACCCGACAGCACGGAGTTCGGGGCCTCAGCCACGTTCCGCAACACATGATTCGGCCGGCTCACGCCCTGCTCTTGCTGGCGTTTGAGGACGAACAACCCGATGTCAGGATCGCTGCACTTGAGGTCTTGCCCGAATTCGCCGTCCGCCGTTCCGACGAACTGTTTGACTGGCTGTCCGTCTTGCTCGACGATGAGAACCCACGGGTGCAAAAGGCGGCCAGTGCAGCGCTGGCGCGCGCAGCCCCAACCTTCCCCTCGGGTGTCCGCTCATCGCTCGAGAACGAACTTCGGTCGCCCTCAAAAGAACGGAGTCAGGCCGCTTGGAGCGGGCTAGAAGCCCTCACCAAAACCTGGCCGGACGTGGTGGCTGACCACGTGGATTCCCTTCTGTTGGAGCCCGACGTTCATCTGCGACGACGAGCGGCCAAAATGATCAACGCCATCGTATCCCGCAAAACCTCCGCCGTGTGGGACTTGGTCTCGTGGGCGCTTAACGACGAGGACGCACAGGTCCGAAAGACCGTGGCCAAGTCGCTACCACGCCTCGCTCAACAAGACGTTCGGATGGGCACCATGTTCGCTGAGCGGGCCATCGCTGACGTTGACGCCGATGTGCGACTGTCGGCCATCAAGACGATTCAACGGCTCAACCGCGGCCACGGCCGGGCTCGCGACCTCATTCTGGCCGGTGCTCGCTCGTCCGACGTACGTGTTCGCCGGGCCTGCGTTGAACTGCTTCCGAAGTTNATGGGTGAAGACGAACTCCGCGTCCTGGTCGACGACCTTCTGAAGACCGAAGCCGACAAGAAGATCGTTGAGACCTTGATGCAGTACCGCTTTGATGCCATGCTGGAAGGAACCGAGGCGGAAAAGAACGCAGCACTCTCACCCGCCTTGGCGGTGCCCGACATCGACAAAGAAGTCCTCCTCGCACAAGGAAAACGCGTGGGCATGGCGCCGGTTGAGGCGGTCAGGACCGAGGCAGAACCTACGCCCCAGNCTGCTGAACGGCTACCGAGTGCCCCTGNNACACCCGAACGGCGCCCAACACAAGACGAACTGATGGGCTACCACGACGATGACGACGACTTCCCTCCTGACGACGAGCCCTACATGTGAGGCGGTGTGGGTGTGCAACAGCGTTAAGAACAGGTGGGCGGTCGGCAAGTCGCTGAGAGGTGTATCAGATGGATGACGAAAGGCCATTCGACGACAAAGCACTCCAATTTGACCGACTCTGGGACGGCATCACCCCCAAGGGTGTCAACCGTGCAAAATCCCTCAAATTCCGTCAATACATTCTCGAGCATGTTCGACAAATGCGCCGACCACTCAACCGCGAAAACGCTCGACGGTATTGGATGGGCGAGCTTCAGAAAGAAATCGCCGACCGCGAAAACTTCTGATGACCCTGTGGAGGTCGCCTCGTCTCGGCGGCCAATGAACACCCCTGAGACGAACGGTGAGACCGATGTTCACAACAACCCGATTCGACGCTTGGAACCTACCACAAGCCCTTCAGAACGGCCTCGACGCCATGGGCTGGGAGTTCGCAACGCAAGTGCAGCGGGACACCGTTCCTCTTGCACGACAGGGTACGGACGTCATCGGACAGGCTCGCACGGGCTCCGGAAAGACCGCAGCCTTCGGGTTGCCCATCCTCGAGCGATGCCAACCGACGGGGTCGCTTCAAGCCCTGGTGTTGGCGCCGACCCGTGAACTGGCAAATCAAGTGGCTGAGGAATTCAAACTGCTTCAGGGGGACACCGGCCTCACCATCCTGACGGTCTACGGTGGCACCGACCTCGAAAAGCAGGCAAAGACCCTCGGAAAGGGGGTTGACATCATCGTGGGAACACCCGGCCGTGTCATGGACATGAGCGAGCGTGGCCACATCGACCTCGCTTCGCCCCAACTTTTGTGCCTCGATGAAGCCGACCGCATGCTGGACATGGGGTTCTTCCCGGACATCATGTGGGTGGTCGAGCGAATGACCGGCCGAGAACAGACCTTGCTGTTTTCCGCCACCTTCCCACAGGAGATCATCGATGCTGCGCACGAATTCATGAATGAACCGGACTTCGTGTTGACCAACGCAGAAGAACTCGACGTTCCACCCATTGACCTCTTCTCGGTCCGCATCGGTCGCTCGAACAAACTGTGGGTCCTCGGCCGTCTCTTGGCCCGAATGGACGATGCTGACCAAACCATCATCTTCTGCAACACCAAGCGCATGGTTGACCTGGCGGTTGAACGCCTCAAGAAACACCGCTTTGATGTCGCCGGCCTCCACGGCGACTTGAGTCAAAACCAGCGCGAGCGTATTCTCAACGCCTTCAAAGAAGGCGACGTGAAAACCATCATCGCCACCGACGTTGCCGCTCGCGGCATTGACGTGGACGGCATCACGTTGGTCATCAATTACGACATCCCTAACGACATGGACTCCTTCATCCACCGCATCGGACGGACCGGGCGAATCGGTCGCACCGGTGAGGCATGGAGCCTCGTCTCAAGGGACGATGAACCTCAACTCTCGAAGATCATGGCCACCTACGGCCTCGACATTCAACCAAGCGAAGCACCTGAGTTGCCCGACGGCATGGACCGAGACCCTGTTCGTCGTCAGGAAGACTTCGGCGAAACCGCTGACGTGTTCGGCTACGTCACGATGAAACTCTCCCTTTCTCCCGAAGAAGCGGGTTCGCCTCTGAACGTCGCCAACTGGTTCCTTGAACAACTTCGCTGCGACGAACTCGCCATCGGAACCATTCGTTTCGACGATGAGTCGACCTACGTGAGTCTGCACAGCAGCAAGATTGGAACGGCCATGAAAGCCGTCGAAAAGCGAGCCTTCAACGGCACCAACATGACCGCCGTCATCGTCGAGTGATCACTCTTCTTCTCGGCGCTTCCACGAGCCTTTTTTCTTGGTGTGGTGGCTCTTCGGACGAACGCCCTCATCTGCTGACGTGTTTTCAGGTTCCTTTGCAGCGTGATGCACGGGCCACGTGCCGTCCTCAAGCGGGCGTTCGATGACCACCATGGAACCCACGCCCAAAGCGAGCGCCAACGCCGACAGCGACCACGCATAACCGATGGCGTCATCCCATCGTTGCTGTGCCATGCCACATTCCGAGGACAACTGGCTTGAGAATTCACAGAAGGCAAGGGTGTCCCGAGCGTCGATGGCCTCCTGGTTGGTGGAAATGTTGGTCATGGCCAGCACGAACAACAACAGGGCAGCACCGAGGAACGCCTTGTGCTTGGTTTGCCATTCACGGCGGCGTTGGAACCGCCAAGGAGACGGGTCGTCTTTGGTGGCGGCAAGGGTCCGGGCCGGGCCACCAAATCGCAGGAACCAGACCAACCACATGCACACCAAGACCCCCAAGAAACCCCACGTGTAGACGGTTTCGTGCCACTCCCACATCGGCGTGAGGCAGGCTTGGATGTCCGGTGTCTCCACACAGGATTGGACGGCAATGGGGTAGAACACCACCAGTCGAAGGATGTTGAGAACGTAGACAATGCCGCACATGACAGCAACGGCCTTGAGTTTGTCCCGTTGCGGCACACCGTCGGTCATCATCACGAGGGTGGAGAGGAAAATCATCTCGTGAACACCGGCGCACTCGTCGGACACATAGAGGCCTACACTGTCGTAAGGACCCGGGAAGTTGGGATGAAGCAAGTCAATGCGGGTCAACCAACCGTTGTGATGGCTGATGACGGCCGAACCCTCGCCGTAAATGAGGTTCGTCACTTCGTTCCAGATCCACGCCTCCGTGACCTGAATCGGTGCGAGCGTGTCGGAGGGCATGGTCAGGAACCAATAGAAGGCCTCGACCATGATCAGCGCCAGTGGAATACGGCCATAACGAAGGCCGAGTTCACCCACCTCTTTCCACGACAGGTCGCCCTCTGGACGCGTCGTGGTCGTCGCCGCCATGGACCTTGAAATCGGGTGGTCGTTGTAAACCTCTCCCGACTTGGGCCACCGCTTTCTCTGCTTCAAGGGGCCCAAGCATGTGTTCAAAACATGGGAGGAAGTGGAGATAACATGGCAGAGGAATCGGTCCAGCCACAACCGTCGCACCGGTTGGACGTCCAGGGGTTCCTTTGCCCGGTCCCCGTGGCCAAAACCCGTGAAGCCCTCGAGGAACTCAAGGCAGGGGCCGTGCTCGAGGTGCTCGCCGACGATCCTGAAACGCTCCAAGACATGCCGATGCTCATCGGTCGAGGTCCGCATCGGTTGGTTAACGTCCGAGAGGACGGCGGGGAAATTCGATTTCTGATTCAGGTGGTGGCGACCTCGTGAGTGTCGAAGACGTGCCCAGCATCGCTTGGTTGCCCACCGACCGCGGTGATTTCAAAATCGAAGTCTTCCACGAGGAGACGACCGGTTTTGACCACGTCGCTCTGACTTTAGGCGACATGAAGGGACCGGACCCCGTCCTCATTCGAGTCCATTCAGAGTGCTTGACGGGGGACGTCTTTGGGAGCACCCGCTGCGATTGCGGCCCCCAACTCCATGCTGCACTGGACGCCATCGTTGAGCGTGGCTGGGGCGCACTGCTCTACCTTCGGCAAGAGGGGCGAGGCATCGGTCTGCATGCAAAAATTCAGGCCTATCACCTGCAGGACGGCGGGGCTGACACCTTGGATGCCAATTTGATGCTGGGCCTGCCGGCCGATGGACGAAATTACGCCATTGCGGCACGAATGCTTGAGGACCTCGGCGTGGAAGATGTCGAGCTGCTCACCAACAACCCGGAAAAGGTTGCCCAGCTGACCCAGCACGGTATCAACGTGGCCGCCCGCACCCCGCTCATCGTCGGTGTCGGTCAACAGAACCGGGACTACTTGGCAACGAAAGGTGAGCGCATGGGCCATCACATCACGGACGATGACTTGTGATGACGGCAATGCCCCACGGCGCAGGGAATGGGTTTATTTTCATCAAAAGGGCTTCTCTTTCCATGAGAGGGGCCCTTGGCTTGACGGCGCTGCTGCTCACAACCACGCTGCTGTTGGCCGTGCCGGCGGGCGCTCAGAGCGACCACTCGACGACGTTGGTGCTGGATGAAATCGGGGCCTTCAACAACACGAACGACGTCCACACCAACGATGAGGGCGACGAAATTGCGGTGCTGTACGTCGGAGAGACCTTCCACCTCAAGGGCCACCTTCACGACGGGCTGGGACAGGGTCTCGGCCTGAAATGCCTGAACGTGTACGTCGACCCCGCCGTCAACACCAACCCGTTTGCAACCGTGCTGACCGATGAGGACGGACGGTTTGAATGGTTCAGTGGCGACACGGACGACCCGCTGTCCCAGTCGGGTCGGATCGAGCCCATCAACGGCGAACTTGTCGGATTTTGGTCGGTTCGCTTAGCGTTTGAGCCACAGAACGCCACCGAAGGCGGTTGTGCCACGGACGAGAACGAGACCCTCCTGGCCTCTCACGTC
>PBOE01000036.1 GCA_002725275.1 Methanobacteriota archaeon | reverse complement strand
TTCGAGCACCTCGGCCAAATCCTCGGCCAGCGACAAGGGGAGTTCGATGCGCTGGTGGCCGGCGTCGTAGCGCATCCATCCGTCCGCCATGCCCAATTCCTCGCGCAGTTCGGCCATGTCGTCAGAGGCGTCCTCCAGCGAGGTAGGGATGGCGCCAAACAGCACGGTATCGTCATCGCTGAGCACCTCGTAGGGGCGCAGGGTGGCCTGACCTCGGCGCTTGAAACGATTGCGAAGTTGTCCGGCGTCCTTGTATTTCGCCGTGCAGAATTTCAGGTGGTAGGGCTTGTTAGCGGCGGCTTCTTTGAGCCGAATCGCCAATTCAGCCGAGCCCTCAGCGGCCGCCGTGATGCCCCCGCTCAGGTTGAAGCCGCGGACGTCCATGTTTTCCTGGTTGCCCACCGTGATNTCNAGTTCGTTGAGGTTGAGGAAGGACACCGGCACGGNGGCCAAATCGTCGAGCAAGGCAAACAGTTGCGCCTCTTTATCGGGCTCGCACGGCAGCTCGACACCCACCTCGATGCCGTGTTTGGCGCAGGCCTCCATCGTGGCTCGGTANTTGCTGGTCGTGCCGTCAAGAAGGTGGAAGCGAATCTCATCCAGCCCCGCCGCACCGAAGTCGGCTGCTCGGTCAGGGTCAAACGGAATGGACGTGTAGGCGTGAACGTGATGTTCCGGGCCAAAGGCAGCCTTGAGTTGACGAACCGCTTCAAGCGTCTTTTCCAAATCCAACATCGGGTCGCCCCCCGTGATGCCGGTGCCGGTGGCGTTCATGGCTCGTCCCTCCTCGATGACCTCATCCCACGAGGTGCAACGGCGTTCGTTGGCAAACATATCGGGCGTCTCGCGCCGGTTTTCGGAAAGCGGACAATAATCGCAACCCCAGTGACACTTCCCGGTGACGAAGAGCACGAGTTTGCTGCCCTGCTGGCACTGGACGCAGCCCTCAGCCTCACCCGCCTCAGCGGGAAGCACCTCGGTGGCCATCTGCAAACTGCGCATCAGGCCTCACCTCCGTTCGCGGCCGCTTCGGTCAACAACCACCGGTGAAAGCGCCGGTCCATCGTCAACTCGGGATGGAACGTGACGGCCAATTTCTTGCCGTCAAGAACCCCAACCACTTCGTCCCCCAAACGGGCGATGGGCGTGCAGGCCACGGAGCCGTTCTCAAATCGGGGGGCCCGAATGAACACGCCCGGGAAGCCGTCGGCGAGTTGAGCAGCGCCCTGCGAAGCCACCTCCAGCGGCTGGTGAGAAAAACGGTCTCGACCCACGGGAGAGGAGGGTTTGAACGTCGATTCGGGGGTGTCGAGCTCGACATCGACCACCGCCTCAAACGAATCCCGTTGCCGCCCCCACGCATTTCGTGCGATGCCGGCGGCAAGGTAGGGTGAACGGCCTTCGCCCGGCGATGCGAGCAGGATGGCCCCTGCGCAGGTCCCCAAAACGGGGCGTTGTGGATGGGCGTCCATCCAGTCAAACACCGCAGCCAGCAAGGATTCGTACCGGCTGGCGATGCGCATGGTGGTGGACTCTCCTCCGGGAAGCACCAAAGCGTCGAGTGCACCGCTGACATGCTCCGCTCGCCGGCACTCCACGATCTCAACGGACAAGTCCAGTTCGTCCGCTGCTCCGCGCAAGGCTTCCGCATGTTCGTGGCGGGCGCCCTGAAGCATTGCCAAACCCACACGGAGCATGGCCTTGGGTCCATGCCCTTCCCTATCAGTCCAACGCTTGAACCGAGTTCGTGTGGTCGGCTTTGATACAAGCATTTCAAAGACCGCCGAGGCCACCCGCAACCATGCACAGCGGTGATTGCTTCCTCGTTCCCGGACCGGTTCGGATGAGCGAGGCTTGCCTCCAAGCCATGGCGACGCCGGTCATGACGGCCCGTGGTCCGGAATTCCGCCAGGTCATGGCCGGTCTGAATTCAGGCCTGCGCTATGCGTTCAACCTCTCACCCTCCAAACCGGAGATGAAAACGCAATCCTGGACCGGGGAAGACGGTTATCGAGTCGTGGTCGTTTCCGGCAGCGGCACCGCCGCCATGGAAATGGTCATCGCCAATCGATTCCGGAGCAACGACCTCGTCCTGGTCCCCACCAACGGGAAGTTCGGTGAGCGGGTGGCGGACATTTGTCGCCAGTTCTGCAACGTCAAGCACCTCAACTACGAATGGGGCCGGTCGTTTGACCTCTACGAACTTGAACAACAACTCGAGCGCGGTTGCTACGAGGCCTTGCTGATCTGCCACAACGAAACCAGCACCGGCATCACACAGGACGCCGAAGCCATCGCGGAAATGTGCGAACGCCATGGGGTGTCGTTCATCCTCGACGGCATCACCTCGGTGGGCGGCATGCCCGTTCATCCCGCCAAATGGAAGGCGGAGGCCGTCGTCATGGGCGCCCAAAAGTGCACGGCCGGACCGTCGGGCATCGCCGCCATCGCCGTCAACGAACACTGCGTCGAGCGGATCAAGGCGATTCACCAGCAAGGCGACGCCAACCCTCGATACTACCTCGACATGATTTCAGCCCTCAAGAAAGGCGACGACGACCAAACGCCGTGGACGCCCGCCATCAACCTCGCCATGGGCTGGAGCGCAGCGCTTGACCACTTGAAGGACGAGACCAACGAGGCCCGCTGGGCTCGCTGCGAGACCATGGCCAAGGGGGTTCGAGCCCTGTTCACCGACCTTGGCTTCGCACTGCTCGCTGACAGCGGTCAGCGCAGCAATTCGGTCACCGCCATCCTCTACCCCGAAGGCATTGACGATGCGTGGCGTACGGCGCTCAAGGACAAGTACGACACCCAAGTCATCGGGGCTCAGGACCACCTGAAAGGGAAGATGTTTCGCGTCGGCTCGATGGGTGAAACCCCGGTTGAAGAGATGATTGAGGGGTGCAGGCGCATGATTGCCTGCTTCCGAGACTTTGGCGTGGACCTCAANGACGTCGACGTGGCGTCGTATTTCGGGTGANGNCATGCCGCGCTGCATCGTGCTGGGACGCTTTCAACCGTTCCATCTCGGTCATGCCGGTCTGGTCAGAGCCGCCGTCCAACACGCCGACGGAGACGAAGTGGTGGTCGCCATTGGTTCTGCGCAAGCGGGATGGGAAGCCGACAACCCGTGGACCGTAGAAGAACGGCAGGCCATGATTGAAACGTGGGCGGCTCACGAAGAGGTTCAACTCGCCGTGGTCCAAGTTGAGGACATCAACGACCCTCCAAACTGGGTGGAACACGCCACGAAAGCGCACGGAACGGGTACGCTCGTGACCTCCGACGGCCCCACGATGGACCTCTACCGTGCGGCCGGCTGGGACGTGCACGAGGTGGCGTTGACCGAGCGGGAAACGCTTGAGGGTTGGCGGGTTCGACAAACCGTCCGCATGCTCTCCACGGTCATGGACGACGAAGCCAGCCGAACCGTGTTGGCCGCCAGCGTCCCCTCGTCGGTGATTGAGTGGCTCATTGAACACGACGCCATGTTTCGTTGCTCGACCTTTGAGACCGGCGTCCACGCCGGTTGAATCATTCCGAGGCGACGACCACGCGTGCAACGATGATGACCTTCGACTTGTACGTGTATCCTTGCTCCAGCACGTCAACCACCGTCCCACTCGGGAAGTCTTCACTGGGCGGGATGGTGGCGATCGCCTCCATCTTTGAAGGGTCAAATTCAGCGCCCTTGGCTTCAATGGGGGAGACGCCGTCCGCCTGAAGTTCGTGCCACATCTTGTTGCGAAGCAAACGAAGGCCCTGAGCGACGGGCGACTGGTCGTCTTCTTCGATGCCGGTCATGGCCCGGTCAACGTCGGCCAGGACCGTGAGCATTCGCCGAGCCATCCCCATGCCGCCGTACTGGATGGCTTCGGCTTTCTCCGCCATCAAGCGCTTGCGAACGTTTTGGATTTCGGCGTCCTTGTAGGCTATTTCCTTCTCAGCAACCTCGGCGCGTTCGAGGGCCACTTCGAGCGGGTCCCGCTCTTCTTCTGCCTCCTGCTCGGCTTCCTCAACGGGTGGTTCCTCCGTAGGCGGCTCTTCCAGAGGCACGTCGTCAACCTCCGCTTCTTCGGGCGTTTCGTCCGACATTATGGTTCGGGCATGCAGGGTGGATTTTGAACCCCTCGCTTGTCAAGCGTTGAGGAACGCTGTCAGGTTCCATTTCCCGTGACCCCACTTGGCCGCCTCGAGGTGTTCTCGGCCCACCACCAACTCGAGGTCGTCTTCGTTGGCCGCTCGGTTGACCGTATGAACGAGGGCCTTGGCGGCTCGAGTGTGGGCCTCAAACGTCGGCACGATCTTGGGGTCTTCCGCCTCTTCAAGGGTTTCGCCGAGGGCCTTGCGTCGGTCCATCCAGTCCATGACAACGCGCTCGGCGTATTCGTCTTCCGAGATGCCATGGAGGCGCTTGAGCACCGTCGTCCACGTCGCCTCGGTGTAGAGAGCGTGAATGTCTTCGGCTTCGGCCCCGGTAGCGTTTTCGAGGTACAGGAAGGCGCGGCCTTCCCAAACTTCCCAGCGCCCCGGGCTGGCCCACTGCATCAAGTTCAGCAGGCCTTCCTCACCGTCGTTCAGGTTGGCAAGAACGGTGCCAGCATGGGTTTCAGCGTTCACCGATTGCTGGTCCATCCAATCCAACAAATCGGCTTCTGCGTCAATGGCGAATTGAGTTTTGAGCAGGTTGTCCTGAGCGGGGCGGAGGTCGCGCAATGCGGCCTTTTCCATCTTTGATTTGAGTTCACCCCAGGACAGGGAGAGCAGGTGCAGGAGGGTGGGTTTGTGGACCAAGAGCCCAATCATGTCCAACCCCATGGCCAAACCCAACGGCCCGTCCCGTTTGAGGGCATCGCCGCCCCCAACAAACACCGGAAGAGGGCGGCGTGGGGCGTAAGAGCCTTCAAGAACAGCCAACCAAGCCCCGATACGGGAGGGTTCGGCTTGGCGACGATCAAAGAGCAAATCGAAATGATTCGCGCCGAGATCGACAAGACCCAGAAGAACAAGGCCACCAACGCCCACATTGGAAAGTTGAAGGCCAAAATCGCTCAACTCAAGCTCAAGGAGGAAAAGGCGGCGGCTCACTCGAAAGCCAGCGGCGGCGGCAAAGGGTTTGAAGTTCGAAAATCAGGCGATGCAACGGTGGCCCTGGTCGGTTTTCCTTCGGTGGGGAAATCCACCCTCATCTCCAAGGTGACCGACGCCCACTCCGAAGCCGGCGGTTATGCCTTTACCACCCTCACTT
>PBOE01000035.1 GCA_002725275.1 Methanobacteriota archaeon | reverse complement strand
GTGCGACCCACCTCGGGCCATGCCTGCGACAGGAATGAGAAACATGACGGCGAGCCTCGTCACCCCAGGAAGCATCATCGCCAAAGAGGGCGAACACGAACACGGCGAAGGAACCACCCTCGCTGACGGCAACATCGTCTCCACGGTGGTCGGCTACGTCCACGTTGGCAACGGCTCCATTTCCGTTTCTGCTTCCAAACCCATCGTTGCACCGGTCGTTGGCGACACGGTGTTGTGCGAAGTGGTGAAGCTCAACGAGAAGAACGGTGAGGCCATGATCCTCGCCATTGAAGGCAAGCCCGGCTCCATTCAACCTCAGCACCTCTACGGCCAATTCTTCGTCACGGGACTGGTTGACCGCTTCATGCACCAAACCTCCGACGCCATGCGCCGACGAGACGTGTGCCGTGCCGTCATCAAGGAAGTTGAACCCGTGGTTCGCCTCGACTTCCGAGAGCGCGACGACTGCGGCGTGCTTCACGCCATTTGCCCGCCTTGCGGCGACACCCTCGTGGCGGAACTTGACGGCGACTGGAACGTCAAGTGCCCAACGTGCGGCTACCAATCCTACCGTGCCCTCGCCGACAACTTCGGCGCTGGCTGGGCTGAACTCGACCAGGGCGCCAGCGCCCTCAACAACTCCGGCAAGCGCTGGGGCGCTGCGGCCGAAGCCATGTTCGCCAAGGGTCCTGCCGGCCGTGCCACCTTCATCGCTGCCGACGTCCGTGAAGACGGACGCGAGCGCACCTACTTCCGATTTGAAGGCCAAGGCGGCGGACGTGGCGGCGGTGGTCGTCAACGAGCGGCCCCCGGCACCCGTCTCTTCGTGGGCGGCTTGCCCCGTGAAATCGGCACCGACGAACTCCGCGACCTGTTCAAGTCCCACGGCGACATGACCGACTGCGTGGTCCTGACCGACGACGCCGGCGTGAACCGCGGGTTTGGCTTCGTCACCTACGCCGAGAAGTCCATGGCCGAAGCCGCCATCAAGGCCCTCGACGGTCACCGCATCAACGGTCGCCGCATCGGTGTCCGAGACGCTGACGACGACAAGAAAAAGGGCGGCAAGAAGGAACGGAAGGAACCCGAGGGGCTCAAACTCTACATCGGCAACCTGCCGTTCTCCGCAACGCAAGACCACCTCAAGGAACTCGTGGGCGCCCACGCCACGGTCAACGAAGTCATCCTCGCCACCGGCCCCGGCGGCAAAGCCAAGGGCTTCGGGTTCGTGTTCATCGCCGAGAAGGACAAGGGCGAAGCGGTCGTGTCCGCCATCAACAACACCGAACTCGAAGGTCGCAAGATCAAGGTCGACATCGCCAAGGCCAAAGGCGGCAAGGGCGGCGGTCGCGGCGGCAACCGAGGCGGCGACACCGGTGGAAAATCCGCCCGAGAACTCCGAGCCCTTCGAGAAGAGGGTGAAGGCGGCAAGAAGCGCAAGCGACGCCCCCGCCCGAAGAAGGATTGAAGGCGGCACCCCTGCCCCTTGAGCCATGGTTGAATCGTCCGAGCCACGCTGGTTGGTCTTGGACGGCTACGAAGACGAACCGGCGGCCTTTGGCGTCCCGCCCTACGTTGGTTTTCACGTTCGGTACGTGTGTGGCGTGCTGGAATCCGCTGGTCTGGATTACGAGTACCTGACCGTTGACCGCTACCGGCAAGCCCTCAAGTCCAACCCGGAATCCATCGCAAAGCGCCTGAAAGATTGCCTCGGTGTGGTCTGCATAGCCGGTGCGGTCGTCCCCGGAAAATACCTGCGCGGCACCCCCATTTCCCTGAAGGAAACGCAGACCCTCATCCGAAGCCTGCCCCACGGCACGCCGGCCCTGTTCGGGGGTTGGGCGATTCGTGGGTGGAAACAACAAGGCTGGACACCGCTGCGACCCAACCTCTTCCTTGCCGTCCAGGACACGGACGCCACCCTCCACCACTTCCTCGAAAACGGCGAGTGGAAACACCAGCGCCGAACGGCCGAGCAGTGGACGGCTTGGGCGCANGCCGGTGCNGCNAGCAAAGCCGTGAGCGACCATCCCGACCTCGGAAGCGAAACCCAGCCCGGGCCGTTGACCTACGAAGTGGAAGTCTACCAGGGCTGTGTTCGCTACAAGCGCGGATGCAAATTCTGCATCGAGCCGAAGAAAGGCGTTCCGATTTGGCGGACGCCGGAAGACATCATGGAGGAGGTTCGCATCGCCCACGACGCCGGCGTGCACCACGTCCGCCTCGGCGGCATGACCGACACCTACACCTACATGGCCGAAGGCGTGCGTGAGTTGGAATACCCCGTGCCAAATCCGGAACCGATTGCCAGGCTGCTTCACGGCCTTCGCGAGGACGAACGGCTCGGCATCCTTCACACGGACAACGGCAACCCGTCCATCATCGCCGAGAACCTGGAGCCCTCCGAGGCGATCACCAAGACGTTGGTGGAAACCCTGTCCGACGGTGCCGTGCTCTCCTTTGGTTTGGAATCGGCCGACCCGAGCGTCCACGAGGCCAACTGGCTCAACTGCGACCCCGCNCAACTCAAGACGGCGATTCGCCTCATCAACAAGCACGGCAGGGTNCGAGGCGAGCGAGGCCTGCCCAAACTGCTGCCTGGACTCAACTTCATCGCCGGACTCAACGGCGAAACCGAAGCCACCTACGGGATGAACATGGCCTTGCTTCGAGNCATCCGCAGCGAAGGCTTGCTCCTGCGTCGCATCAACATCCGTCAGGTGGAGGGTGAGGGCTTCCAAGAGGTGCCTTCCGACGCCTTTGCTCAATTCAAAACNGCCTGCAGGGACGACATCGACAAGCCGCTCTTGGAGGAATTGTTCCCGCTGGGCCAGGTCATCCACGACGTCCACTGGGAATCCCACGACGGACGAACCCGTCTGCCGGTTCACGAAACGAAACTTCACCGCGCCCCGGAGGTTCACGGCAAAGCCGGCATCACCTTTGGACGACAAATCGGTGCCTACCCCATTTTGGTGGGCGTGGAGTACAAGATTCCGCTTGAGACCCAATCCAGCGTGATGATCACCGGCCACGGAGCCCGCTCCATCACCGGCGTGGAGGTGGGCCTTGACCCGTTGACCGTCTCGGAAAAGCAACTGGAAGCGATGCCGGGCATCGGCAAAAAATCNGCGTGGTCCCTGGTCGCTGCACGGGCCAAACTGCGNTCAAAGGNCAAGGCTGTGGAACTTGAACCGTGGNTGGAGAAGGCCGGTGTTCCACTGACCGAGGCCGTTCGGAACATCTTCCAGTGAGAACCACTATCAGGCCCCTCCACAAGGAGNTGGCGTGAACACGGTGGACCAACTCAAGCAGGCGGCACGCCGCTTGTCGNCNGCGTGCGACGAAGCCATCGCCGGCCTCGAAGCCTCGGGAGCGGTCGCCCACGCCACCAACCCGCTGGACTACGCTTGGGCCCACCACGAACAATTCCTCGACCTGTGGGGCGGACTGGGCGCCACCACCTTGCTGCTGGGCATGAACCCCGGGCCGTGGGGCATGGCGCAGACGGGCGTGCCCTTNGGGGCGACNNAGGTGGCGANNGANTTCCTNCGNATNGAAGNNCGNNNACTCANCACNCCNGCGAACGCNCATCCCAAGCGACCCATCGTTGGGATGGACCTCGAGCGTCAGGAAGTCTCAGGCACGCGGTTGTGGAACCTCATGGAAGAAATGTACGGCTCGCCCGAGGCGACCTTTGCGGACCTGTTNGTNGTGAACCACTGCCCCCTCTTGCTCTTGGGCGANCGCGGCCAAAACATCACCCCGGACAACCTCCCCAAGGCNCTGATTGAACCGGTGCTGGAAGCCTGCGACGACCACTTGCGTGAGGTCGTCGACATCATGGGCATCACCCGCATTGTCGGGGTTGGAAAGTACGCTGAAAAGCGTGCCCGCCTTGCGTTCAACGCCGGAAAGAAGGGACCCGGAGCGACCAGCAGCGGGCGGGAGATTGAGATCACCACCTGCTGGCACCCAAGCCCGGCCAGCCCGCTGGCAAACCGGAACGACGGGGCTGACTGGCGTGAAAATGTTCGAAACGTCCTCATTGGCTAACGGGGAGATGTTCAAATGCTCACCCCGACACTCAGTCATCATGGAACCCTTTGAACTTGCATGGGAACGCCAGCCCGACGACCGACAGTGGGAGAAGCCCGAAGGCGATGACCCCCGGACCTTGTACCAGATGCTGATGACCAGCGTGGGCCGCTTCGGCGACCTCCCCTGCTTTGGCTACATCCCTGCTCCAGGCATGGCCCGAGCCCACCTTTCCTACAACGAATTTGGCGACTTGGCNACCGCTGTGGGCAAGCAACTCGCCGCTGTTGGCGTGAAAGCCGGCGACCGTGTGGCCCTCATCCTCAACAACTCCGTGGAGTGGGCTGCGCTCTCTTACGGCGCCAACGGCATCGGTGCCGCCTACACCGCCATGTACACGCACCAGCACGGCACGGAATGGGCCTACATCCTCAACGATTCAACGCCTGCACTCCTTGCTGTTGCTGACACCGCTGTGCTCGACAAGCTCGTGGCCAACATGCCCGGCGACGCCAGCGGATGGCCCTCGTGCGGCATCCTGCTGCTGGGCGATGAGCCCGCCAACGAACTGCCGCCCGAAGGCGTNGCCGTTCACGCATGGGCCGACTTCGTGGCCGCAGGTCGCCAAGCCGACATGTTCGAGATCGCTGACGATCCGTTTGCGCTCAACACGCTCATCTACACCTCCGGNACNACGGGCAACCCCAAGGGTGTCATGCTTTCCAACTGGAACACGCTCTCGAACATTCTGTGNGTGCAGTCTGCCTTCACCATCTACGTGGGCGACAAGAACGCTGCGTTCTTGCCATGGGCGCACTCCTTCGGGTCCACCTTTGACCTGCACTGGATGATTCGCTGCGGCGTGCACATCAACCTGATTTCAGACCTCACCAAGATCGCCGACGAGTGCATCGAGATCAAGCCCGCCGTGTTGTTGGCCGTGCCTCGTGTTTGGAACAAGTTCTACGACCGTGTGAATGCGCAGTTCGAGTCCGCCACCGGCATCAAGAAGGTCTTCATCAAGAACGCACAGAAGTCCGCCGCCAAGCGCATCGCCAAGGCCGGTGTGGAGTGCGACGCCGTACCCCCCAGCGGCTTCTTTGACAAGCTGTGGGACAANCTCGTNTGGTCCAAGGTCCGNGCCCGATTCGGCGGCAACATTCGCTTCTGCATGTCCGGTGCCGCTGCCCTGTCCCCCGACGTGGCCGCCTTCATCCAGATGGTCGGCTTCAACTGCTACGAAGGCTACGGCCTGACGGAAACCTCCCCGCTGGTGTCCGCCAACGGCTGGTCCGGCCCCGGTACGAGCAAACTCAACACCGTTGGTCGTGTGGCCAACGGTGTGAAGGTCACCATCGACACGGATGCTTGGGACGACCCCGAGCGTCCCGACGAAGGTGAAATCATCGTGACCGGCCCCAACGTCATGATGGGCTACTGGAACAACGAAGAGGCCACCAAGGAAGTTATCATCGAACCCGGCACCTTCCGCACGGGCGACCTCGGCAAGTTGACCAACGGCTACCTCTCCATCACCGGTCGCGTGAAGTCCCAGTTCAAGTTGGAGAACGGCAAGTACGTCGCTCCCTCCGGNCTCGANGAAACCATCACCCTCAACCCGCTCATCGAGCAGTGCGTGCTGGACGGTCGAAACATGCTTCACACCTTCCTCATCGCNCACCCGAACATGGAAGCGCTCCGAGCCGCCCTCAAGGGTGCAGGTATTGCTGCCGACGGCGACGACGCTGCTGTTTGCGCCAACGCTGACGTGCGCGCCTTCGTGCTGGCCGACCTCAAGAAGAACAACATGGTGGCGCCCGACTGGAAGGGCTACGAAGTGGCCCGCAACCTCATACTCGACCCCGAGGAGTGGACCACCGACAACGAGATGCTCACGCCCTCGTTCAAGGTGAAGTTGCGCAACTTGCTNGCCAAGCACGACGACGAGATCAAGGCCATCGCTTGAAACCCCGCCCTNGAGCCNTCCGCCTGTTGACGAGATGATGACCGTGCGTTTCCACATCACCGTGGTGCTGTTGGCCTTGCTCGTCCCGCTCTCGGGATGCACCGGCATTAGCGGCGTGAGCGGTTGTGGCGATGGTTACAGCGAGATGCACGGCGGAGATTACGTCGAGTCGCTGATTTCGGTGGATGCCAACGGGAAACTGACGGCCGAATTTACATCCGGTGATTACCCTGGCTTCCTCGAAGAATCGGAAGAGTACCAGACCGATCCGGAGATTTACGTCACGCTGTACGTGTTGTTCGATGATGAAACCCAAACGTCGGTCTCGTTCCAACAGGACGGCTGGGACAATTTCGGCGACGGGGCCGGTGGGTCATCNTGGAATTTCATGCTGACCTTCAACAGCCCTGACGGGTTTTGTGACGACGGTTGCAAGCAAGTCAAACTCGGCACGAGCATGGAATTCGGATTGCTGTATTACGACGGCACGTGCAACGCCTCGCCGTGGCTTGACGTCAACTAACGTCCTCAGCGGTTCTTGAGGTAGTCTTCACCGTACCAAGCCCACTGCTCCATGGTCCAGCCGGGCGGAAGGCCTTCAGGTGGAAGCGGCGGTCCGGCCGGCGATGCAGGAGCGACCGTGGGGTGCTGTGGCTCGAGGGGGAGGGTTGGAAGCGCAGCCGTGGGTCCACGGCGGCGACCGATCATCAGCAACAGNAGAAGCACGACCAACACCACGGGACCACCGATGAAGACGATGGGTTCCGAAAGNAGGCTCGCCTCGTGCTTGGTGGCGTCTTCGGGGTAGGCGTCCGCTGAGTTCGACCAACCATCACCGTCGGTGTCCGGGCAGCCAAGCGCGTCTTCCGTCGACGTCCCGTAGTCTTCAGGACAGGCGTCGGTCAGCTCCGTNTCGGGCTGATTGGCGTAGCCGTCTTGNTCGGTGTCCGACCACAATCGATCGTCGTCTGGGAAGGCGTCCATGCTGTCCGCCCATCCGTCGCTATCACCGTCGACGCACCCAAACAGCGTCTCCGTCGAGGTCCCTGCGGTTGATGGACAAGCGTCCGGCTCGGCACCCTCGGCGTTGTCACCGTAGCCGTCGTNGTCGCTGTCAGCGTGTTGGGTNGANTCTTCGGGGAAGGCATCGTTGGCATCGGACCAACCGTCGCCGTCGCCGTCAAGGCAGCCGAACCGGTCCTGCGTTGAGGTCCCGGCCGTCGCAGGGCAGGCGTCGGGTTGGAAGCCAACGGCGGCGTCGCCGTAGCCATCACCGTCCGTATCGAGGTGCTGGGTGTTGTCCTGGGGGAAGGCGTCGTTGGCGTTGGACCAACCGTCGCTGTCCGAATCAGCGCAACCGAAACGGTCCTTCGTGGACGTCCCCGGCTGGCCGGGGCACGCATCGCCCTGCGTCCCGTCGAGGTTGTCGCCGTAGCCGTCCTCGTCAAGGTCCGACCACTGGGTTCCGTCAACGGGGAAGGTGTCGATGACGTCGGCGTAGCCGTCCTCGTCGCCATCGGTGCAACCCAAGACGCCNCCGAGGGTGCTGGTTCCTGCCGCGAGCGGGCAGCTGTCGTCTGCATCCACGGCGCCGTCGTTGTCGTCGTCGAGGTCCTCGCCGTTGTCTTCGCAGCCGTCTCGGTCAGCATCGTTGCTGAGCGAGGACGTGAANCCCAAGGCACTGGTCGGGCAAAGGTCCACCTCAACCGTTGAGATCGTACAGGCCCACGCATCGTCGGTGAGGGTTGCGTCGCAAATGCGGTCGTTGTCGTCGTCAACGTCCTCACCGGCGTCCTCGCAGCCGTCTCCGTCATAATCGGTTGACGCGGTGGACGACCAGNCGATGGCGCCCTTTGGACAGGCGTCAGCAAAGTCGTACACGCCATCGTTGTCGTCGTCGGTGTCNTCGACCGAGTCAAGGCANCCGTCGGTGTCGTGGTCCGNTTGNAGGTTGGAGGTCCAGCCNAGTTCCCCGCGCTCGCACGCATCAGCGACATCCAACACGCCGTCATTGTCGTCGTCGTTGTCGCACGCATCGCCGAGGCTGTCTTCGTCGTGGTCCAACTGAGCAGGGTTGGCCACGGCGGGGCAGTTGTCGAGGGTATCGCTCACGCCGTCAGCATCTTGGTCGAGGTAGGCGTCGATGCGAACCACCTCGTCTTTGCCGTTGTCGACGTAGTAGAGGTGGCCGTTGGGTCCAATTTCGATGCCCATGATGGTCGTGGCTGATGTCTGGATCTCGTCGAGGTACGTACCGCTCTTTCCGTTGGTGGCCAGTTCGTAAGCCGTAATTTGACCGTTCCCGTACTGAGAAACGAAGAGTTGCCCGTCGTGCAGAGCGATGCCCGTGGGGCGGTTGAGGCCGGTGGCGAGCACGCCCCATTCAACCCCGGTGATGCGGGAGTATTCTTGAAGCGGTTCGAGACGTGAGGCGTCGTTCATGATGTTGGTTTTGGTGACCGAGGTGTCGTCCGTGTTGACCCACAGCACGCGGTTGGCGGCGGGGTCGGCGATGTAGAGGACACCCGAGTCCTTGTCGAGGACCATGTGACCGGGGACGCCGGCCAGCCGGTTGATTTGGACGTCGGAGTACCGCTGAACGATCCCGTCGGAGTGGTCGTGTTCCCCCGTGTCGTGGTCGGCTTGGAAGTCGTAGCGAACCAGTTCACCGTAGTAGCCGTCGTTGTACCAGTACACGTTGTCGACGTCGTGGGCGATGCCCATGCCGTCGGGCGATTCGTGAAGCATGTCGATGTGGCTTCCCAGCAGCCCGTTGCCGGTGTTTTGGTTCTCCCTCGCAAAGTGGCTGAGGGACGAAGGCCACAGGGCGGGTCCCATGAAATTGTTCGGGTCTGATTGCCCGTTGTAGGTGTTCCTCGACTCTTGGGCCGAGCCCCACGTGTAGTCAAATTCGGGGTGATAGGCGCCAAAGGAGATGGCGCTGACTTCCTCGAGGAAATGGTTTCTGTTCGAGTCCACCCTGTGTTCTGAGGTCTGATTGTCCAGCCCGGTGTTGTGGACGATGGTGATGGTGTCGGTTGCGCGGTTGGCGATCCACAATTCGTTGGCCCGGCCCGGGTGGAATTCCAGGTCTCGTGGGTCGTTGAGGTAGTCAAGGTACGAAGCGATGACGACTTCCGTGAACCCGTCACCAAACACGTCCACCGTGTCCGTTTCTTCGGCCTGGGTGAAGGTGGTGGGAATCACAAACAGCATGAGAAACGCCAGCATGATGGAGGCTGCTTTCCGGCTCATGGCTTTCCGTTGGCTTCCATTCCATTTGATTGCTTGCTTCCCGCGGGCATTGACATCTCAAGAACGCGTCGAGGTGGGCGTACCGGGAAGATTGACCGGACGCTTGGGTTAGCGAGAACCGTTCACGAAAACGAGGTTCACCATGAATTGAAACGCAAGAAACCAGACAGCACCGACCACAACGATGTACAGCAGCGAAGGGTCCTGACCACCGGACGCATAGGTGTAGGTGATGATCGAGGCGGCCAGGCCGAGCACGAAGACCACCCGGTAAGCGATGGTGGCGAGGATGCTCCCTCGGGTGGAGAGTTCTTTCCAGCCGTTGAAACCGAACCACGTTTGGATGAAGCCCATGGTGACGGGCTGGCGTTCAACGACTTAATGCCGTTCCTGCGACGGCCGAGAATAACCGGATTAGACCTCGGAGACTTCGCCTTCGGCCAAGGGCGGCAGGCCCTTCTTGGCTCGAACGTAATCGGTGTAGTTGCCGTAATACACGGTC
>PBOE01000034.1 GCA_002725275.1 Methanobacteriota archaeon | reverse complement strand
ACGAGTCCGTGCTGGCCGACATAGCAGAGGCTCGCGACACCTGCCTTGAGATGCCCGCCGCTGGCTCAACCGGTGGCATCGTGCTCTGGCTGGGTTCCATCGGCGCTCTGCTCGGCACCGTCATGCTCGCATCGGGCTCCATCGGCCGCAGCCTTCCAGCCAACGCCGAGCAACAAGGCAAGTGGGCCGGCATGGCCGCCGGCGTGCTGATGCTTCTGGCCGTGCTGGTGTGGTGGCTCTTGCTGCCCGATACCGACACGGACACCTCAGCGGGCATGGGCGTGTGGATGACGGTGCTTGGCGGCGTGCTCGGCATTCTGGCCGGCGTGTTGGCTTTCCTCGACCAGAAGTGAGCACGAAATCATCGGTGACTTCATCAAGGATTGAGCCTGCGNTNANCNTGCCGTCTTTGGGGTTGNCCCCGGGAAGGTGGTGGCGACATGGCAGGCAACGAACCCGACACGGCCGACGTTGAGGACGATGACGACGACTGGATGAAGTACGCCAACGCCGGATTTGGAGAAACGGATTATTCCCTCTGGGACGACGTTGAACCGGTGGAGGAGGACGAAGCCCACCAGCAAGAGGTCGCCATGCAGTTGGGCACCCACGTCGAAGAAATCCCTCGAGCGCCCCGCCCAGCCGGACTCAAGCATCTGGTCCGCCAGGGCACGTGCGACGCTTGTTTAGGCCGTGTGGGTGGTAAGCGCACCTACGGTCAATCGCTTGAAGACGCCGGAAAAGGCGTGCGAGACTCGGTGGTGGAACAGGACAGTCATCTGGCCAACATTCGAGAGGACGAGCCATTGTGCCCCTTTTGCGAGAACCTCTTCGAGGAAGTGGACCTGCTGGCCGACATCATCTTTGACGCCATCGAACCCTACGATGTTAGCCGACTGCAACTCGGTGCACGCTTTCCGAAAGACCAGATGGATGAAGAGGAAAANCTCCGCAAGCGCCTCGGTGCTGGCGGCTCTGACCCGCTCAAGTCGTCCCTGGTCGANGAGATCGGAAAGCGGCTCAAGGACCGACTGGACGGCGTGACACTGGTCAACGACAAGCCCGACGTGCTGGCGCTCATCGACGTGCTGACCCTGACGGTGGAACTGGACGTCCGAGCCGTCTACGTCTACGGCCGATACCGCAAACTCGAACGGGGCATCCCCCAAACCCGCTGGCCCTGCCGAGCCTGCAAGGGGCGAGGATGCGAGCGCTGCAACCACACCGGATTGCAGTACGAAAAGAGCGTCCAGGATCTTGTCGGCAACCCGATGCTGGAGATTTTCGGCGGCACGGAACACGCCTTCCACGGCATGGGCCGAGAGGACATTGACGTGCGCTGTTTGGGACGGGGCCGTCCTTTCGTGCTCGAGGTGAAGGAGCCGAGGAAGCGCAGTTTTAACGCCGAAAAATTGGCGGACATCATCAACGAAGCAGCCAAGGGGTCGGTGGAGGTGTCCTCCATTCGTCCCTCGACCCGCAGCGAGGTCGTACGCATCAAGGACACGCCGGCTGAGAAATCCTACACCATTCGGTTCACGCTTGAGCCGATGAACGAGGCCGAATACGCCGTCCTGACCGCGCCGGTTGACATGACCAAAGAAGACGTCCAGAACCGAAGCAAAAAGCGCCGGAGGCAACGCCGAGGCGACAAGGGCGCTGACCGCACCAAACCGCTCGAAACCACCATTGACGTGCCGCCGTCGGGTCCCAGCGAAGCTGAACTGAAGGCCATGAAAAAGCCCGAACTCGTGGCGCTCGCCGATACTCACGGGCTGAGCAAGACCGGCAAAAAGGACGAGCTCATCGAGCGCATCCTCGCCGCCCTGCCCCCTGCACCGGCCGTGTTTGATTTGCCCGACGACGAGACGATTCTGAAGATCATTGACGGCCTGAACGGCATCAAACTGGCCCAGCGAACCCCCGAGCGAGTCGCTCACCGACGTTCGGATTTGATCCGAAAGCGGACCGTGTTTGAGGCGCATTCGCCCTTCATTGAGGTCAACGAAGAAGGGCAGCGTGAGGTTGAATTCACCCTGCGTTGCGAATCGGGCACCTACGTCAAGGAGACGGTTCACGGGGATGGCGGTCGCACCCAGCCCTCGGTGGCCGCTCTCATCAAAGCCAAGTGCAACGTGGTCTGGTTGGACGTGGGCGACATCCACGCCGATTGACGCCCTGCTCAAACAGCGCTGAACGCCGTCGCGGTGCTTATATGGGGATGGTGGGTCGGCAACTTGCTCCGAAGAGGCGCTTGCGCTGAATTGGAGCGTTTGGAGGCGAAGAACATGAAGCGCTCAAAGGGCCAGCGAGTCGGTACCCGTAGCATTTTGCGACGACGAAAGAACGAACGCAGCCGCCTGAACATCCGCCGCGTGATGCACCAGTACGAGGAAGGCGACCGCGTCGCCATCGTTCTCGACGGTGGTCAGCAAGGTGGCATGCCTCACCGGCGCTTCCACGGTCGCACCGGCTTCATCCAGAAGCGCCAAGGTGTTGCATGGATCGTCGCCGTCAAGGACGGCAACATGCAGAAGACCGTCATCGCTCGCCCCGAGCACCTGCGCCCACTCGAGTGAGGGATTGACCATGACCGAAGAAGAAAGATTCCTTGATTTTGCCACCGTCCGCGAGATGCTGTACGACGCTCAAGAGCGCCGCGGTTCCTTGAAGTACGAACAGAAGTGGGCCCTTCAGCACGCTGAATGGGCGGCCAGTGAGGCGCGCAACGGCGTGTCCACCAAGCCCGAAGTGTTCGAAGAACTTCGCACCAAGCTCCTGGAAGTTGAGACCTTGGCCAAGCACCCCGACCTCGCTGCGAAACTCGCTGAACTCATGCCCGCCACGCCAGAAGACGTGAAGGCCGTGTTCGGTTCAAAGCGCATCGTCATCGACGACAGCGAGATCAGCGCCGTGATCGAAATCGTGGCTCAAGTCATTTGATTCAACCCGCAACCACCTCAGGTGATGTTCGATGTCAGACCCACGGCGAAGGCGTCAAATCAAGACCCCGTCAGGTCCTCGCAAGAAGGATGCTCCTGACCTTTCCAAGTACCAGATGAGCCCGCCACCCATGGGTCGTCAAGAGGTACCGAAGCCGCAACCCAAGCCTGACCCTTCGCAGCAACGCAGCGACGGCCAGCGTGGCGGTGGAGGCGGCCAGCGCCAAGGTGGACGACCCGGCGGTCGAAACCAAGGCGGTCGTGGTCGGGGCGCCCCGGGTGCCCGCGGTCAAGGTCGACGCGCCCAGCCTCGCCCCGAACCCGAAGCGATGAAGGACGAATCTTGGGCTCGCGTGCTCGAGCACGACGCCAAGGCCGGCGTGGCCACCGTCATGGCCGAAAAGACGCTCGCGTTCTGCCGTGTCAAGGTCAAGGGAAGCGACGTGTTGGCCGTCAATCAGCGCATTTACATCGGCAAGGACCGGTCAAAGCGTGAAGCGATCACCGCCATCATCGGCATGGCCCACCTCGACAAAATGTCCAACATGGCCAAGGCCGACCTGCCGGCCCTCGTCCAGATGTTCATCGAGGAACACGGCCAGTACTTCGTGGACGAATTCTACAACAAAGCCGGTCCGATGTCGCTCAAGCAGCACTCCTACGAGTTGCTGCCGGACGTTGGTCCCGTCAAAGCCCGCAACATGGTGAAGGCCCGAGACCAAGTCGGCGTGTTCGCCTCAATGGACGAACTGAACTCGCTGGCGAAGATCAAGGGTGCAGAACTCCTCGCACAGCGTTTCGTGGAGGAGATGGAAGACAAGACCCTCGTGCCCCGCCTGATCGAACTCCTTCTTCCGGTGGAAGCATGAAGGGTGCTCGACGCCTTGTTGACGCCCTCCGCGCNAAGCAACCGTTCAACAAATCCCTCGGTCAGCACTTCTTGGTTCACGACGACGTCATCGAACGGACCGTGACCTGGGCCGAGGTTGACGTGGAGGACCACGTGTTCGAAGTCGGCCCCGGTCCTGGCGTGCTGACCGAAGCCCTGCTCGCCACCGGATGCCAGGTCACCGCCGTGGAACTGGACAGCGGGGCGTGCGACCACCTCCGGTCCGTGTTCGCTGAGGAACTCGCCGAGGGCCGACTGACCTTGCTCGAAGGCGACGCGCTGGAGGTCCGGTGGCCCGAGGACATCACCCGCGTGGTCGCCAACATTCCCTACCAGATCTCCTCCCCGCTCATCGACGTCATCACCCGCCACCACCGCAACCCAACCACGTTGCCGCTGGAGGACGTGGTGATGCTCGTGCAGGAGGAATTTGCCGAGCGCGTGGTGATGGAATACGAGAGCGATGTCGGTTCACTCGGCATGGTCGTGGCCTTGGATTTCGACGCCGACTTGGGTGAGCGCGTGCCGCCTCATGCCTTCTCTCCCATGCCCAAGGTTCATTCTCGGTTGTTGCGCATGACGCCCCACGAAGAGGAATGGCCGTGCGACCGGCGCTTGATGGTGCAGATGATTCGCACCGCGTTCGACCAGCGACGCAAGAAATTGAAAAAGACGCTCAAGCAACCGCCTCGACGCCTCACCCGCGTCCCTGGATGGCACGCAGCTCGTTGGAAACGGGCCTACGCCACGATGGAACATGACCCGCGACTGCAGCGTCGCCCCGAGACCCTCGAGCTGGACGAATGGGCCGACCTGGGCGTGGATTTCGCCTCGTGCGAGGAAGAGGCATGAGCCTTCAAATCGGGTGGTTGGCATGAGCAGGGTGGGGAGAGACTTTTCTTAGGAGCGTCTGCTGGCCTCAACTTGTCGGAGGGAATGGGATGGCAAAGAAGGACACCTATCTTGCACTGCTTCGCCGTGGTATCGACGACACCACGGCCAACCAACTCGCCGACGCCGGATTGAAGATTGGCGATTTGAAAAAAATCGACAAAACCATGCTCGTGGAAAACTACGGGTTGAAGGAAGAAATCGCCCAAGGTGTCATTGAAATCATCACCGCTGGACCCCAATCTCACGGCAAAGAGCGCTTCCTTTCCAAAGTCCTCGCTCCCGAGAAGAAGCAAGAATCTCGCATCGAGGAGATGAAATTCCAGCGCAAGCAAAAGGATGTCCTCGCCGAACTGGCCGAACAGAAGGAACGCCTCAAGATCGCCAAGGTCGAAGCCTTTCGCGCCCAGAAACTCATCATGAACCGCCTCGGAAAGACGGTGGAACTCATCGTGAAACTCGAGAACAACCTGCACGACGAGGGCAAGGACGATCAAAAGGTCAAGATTCGAGACCAGCTTGAAACCCGCGGCCTCGAAGCCGCTCGCGATCACGAGATGCTGGAGCTTGAGGGCACGCCGCAAGACATCGTGGATTTCCGACGCCAGCACGTTCCCGGACTCATCTTCCACGCCTGCCCCGAGTGCGGCGATGAATTGGACCCACGTCAGTCTCGCGACCCCGACCAACCCGATGCGTGGGCCTTCATTTGCTGGGAGTGCGAAACCAGTTTCACACCGGATTTGGCCACGCACGTGGAATCCGTCCTCGATGAGGAGCGCATCGTCATCGACCCGGACAAGCCCCCACGCAACCCGGTTCCACCCAAACCTGCCAGCATGGACTTCTCCTCGGTCTCGGACCTCATTCGAAAGGACCTCGAGCAGACCGGTGCCACGGCTGACGAAATGACCCGCGTGGTCGAGGAAAGCGTGGTGGCCGGCGGGCTGATGGACATCAACGACTGGATCGACCAAACCCTCGCCGCCAAGGATTACATTCAGGCCCAGGAGGACCGCGAGGATTTCATTCTGCGAACCGGTGCCGGCGCCACGAAATTCAACAAGTGGATGAAGAAGGCCGGCCTGTTCTTCAACAAGCAAACGGGTCGATGGACCCGAGAGAAGGCTCGATGAGGCGGGGACCATGTCCGCAAGCCCGGCCACGCTCACCGCCGATGCTGAGCCGCCTGCAACCACGCCGCCTACGCCGGTGATTCGTTTCTTACGAGGGCCACACCTGCTGGGTCAGTGCGCTGTGAACCCCGGTGAAACCATCGTCGAGCACGCCCAAGCGTGCGGCATCACCCTGCCGACCAACTGCACCTCGGGCACCTGCGGCACCTGCATGGTCAGCCTCATCCTCGGTGAAGTACCGCTGCCCGAAGAATTGCCCCCCGGTTTGGACGACTGGTTGGTTGAAGAGGGTGCCCGCCTCGGCTGCATCGGGAAACCGCGAGGCGATGTGGACATCGACATCCGTCCGCCGATTTGAAGGGGGAAGGGTGCTGTTCGAAGAGTGGGGGCGCACCGAATGGGTGCTACTCGTGGTCAACGTCATCGCCGTCTACATCGTGGTGCGGTTTCTCAAATCCCGAGTGGAACTCAAACTCAAGGAAGTTGAAGCCCGTCAAGCTCACGAACGCCTGATGCGAAAGCGTGAGCGAGATGCCGACGAGCACCACGACTGAGACACCCGCCATCGCAAGGCCACCAAGCACCGGTTCGTCGCTAGCCGCCCGATGCTTCAAGAACCCTTGACGCGCTTTGCCCACTATGTCAGCGGGGCATCAAACGACGACGGGTCCGCTGCCCATCGGTCAGTTCGCTCAACTGGTCCAGCGGACGGTCAAGAGCGACCCGTTGTTTCAGCACCAAGCCCTGCAGGGCGAAGTCTCGTCCTGGAGCGTCCACAACGGCAACGTCTACTTCACCCTGCGCGACGATGACGGGCAAATGGACTGCGTGATGTGGCGCAGCGCTCGGTTGCGCGTGGACCCTTCCATCAAGGTCGGGAGCGAGGTCATCATAATCGGCAGCGTCGATGTTTGGCCGAAGCGCGGGCGCTTGCAAATCGTCGTGGCCCGCATTCAACCGGTCCAGACGCTGGGCGCCATGGAGGAAGCCAAGCGGCAGCTCATCGAAACGCTTCGAGCCGAAGGAGCGCTTGACCTCCCTTCGCGACGGCTCCCCGCCCTGCCCAAGCACGTGGCGATTGTCACGGGCGCCGATTCAGCAGCGCTTTCGGACATGCGCCAACTCATGACCGACCGCTGGCCTGGCATGCGAACCACCGTCATCGAAGTCCTCGTTCAGGGCGAACACGCCGCCAAGGAAATCGTCCGCGGCTTGGCCGTCACGCGAGCCTTGGCCCGCCCTGAGGTGGCGCAGCGCCTCGGCCTGCCACCGGTGGACGCCGTCATCGTGGGTCGAGGGGGCGGCTCGCCCGAAGACTTGTGGGCGTTCAACCTTGAACCGGTCGTCAGGGCCATCCTCGCCAGCACCGTCCCCATCGTCTCGGCCGTGGGTCACGAACAAGATCACCTCGTTTCGGACCTGGTGGCTGACGTACGGGCCTCGACGCCTTCGAACGCCATCGAACGCCTCGTTCCCGAACGCAACGCCGTTGTCCAGTGGCTCGACGAGTTGGACGGTCGCGTGGAAGGCGCCATGCTTCGACGCCTTCAGGAATGGCGCCAACACCTCGCCTTGCTGGCCAACCAGCTCAAACATGCCCCGGGCAAGGGAATCCACGCCGCTAAGGAACGCTTGAGCCGCCTCAACCATCAACTCCAACGAACGTTGACCGCCACCCTCAGCAACCACGGTCAGCGCCTCGAGCGCTTGAACCACCAACTCCAGCGCAGCATGGAGGGCACGGTGGCCGACCGGCGCCAGCGCCTCGCTCAACTCGAAGCGACCCTTCAGGCGGCTCACCCGAAACGGGTGCTCGAGCGCGGCTATTCCATGGTGCAAAGCGCCAGCGGCGATGTCATCTCTGACGTCGCCGGCCTGACCGAGGGCCAAACCATCCAACTCCAATTCGCCGACGGCCAAGCAGCCGCCGACGTGCACACGATTGAACCCCTGGAGGATGAACGATGACGGAAGACACGATGACCTACGATGAAGCCCTGCGACGACTGGAAGAACTGGTGAGCCAACTGGAACGAGGTGGAAAGAACCTCGACGAAACCTTGGCCATGTTTGAGGAGGGAACGGCCCTGCTCAAGCGTTGCCAAGACGAACTGGGTGAGGTGGAGGGTCGATTGGCCGAATTGCGCCTTGATGACGCCGAAGCCTTGGTCAAGGACGACGCTTGAGGGTTGACCATGGGACGGAAGCACGTCGCCCTCCAGCGCCGTGTTGCTCGCGTGTTGGCGGGGTGGAACGACCCTCACGACACCAAGCCTTACCCCCAACTCGACATCGTTCAACAGGTCGACATCGCCGAAGACGGTGAAGTGAACCTGACCGTCAAACCCGCCCGACCGCACTGCCCGTGTTGCCTGCTCGACCTTGACGCCCTTCGCAAGCGTCTGCTGGAGGTGAAAGGCGTCTCGTTCGTGCAGATCAACGTCGTGGACATCCCCGCTGCGCCCCGCTGGACGCGAGCCGTCAACCGTTGACTTTGGCGTGGTGCTTCCGCAGCACCATGAAGGCCGGCAGCGACCAGCCAACCACCGAAGCCGCCCAAGCCATGGCAGATCCCACGACGGCTCCGTAGGCGGGCANCGACCACATTGCGACGTTGGCGTACACCGCCACGCTGGCGCCGCCCAACATCATGGGACCGGCTGCGCCCTGCGGAACNGTNGGGCCCTGAGCGAGCCACAGCGCCACCATGCTTGTCAGGAAAATGGCGGGGAACACGCTGGCCAGTCCGGCCAGGGTGGGGAAACCGAGCCCCGACAGTCCCACGGCGATGCCGATGGCCGTGGCCGCCATCACGCCCCGTGCGACCAGCACCAAGGTGGAGACGCGGTTCGTCCCCTTGGGCGTGGGTTGGGGGCGTCGGTTGAACACGACGGCAGTGGCGACGAGCAGAGCAAGACCACCGAGGGCCAATTGTTGGAGGCTGAGGTAGGACGTGGCCTCGTCAACCGCCACCAAGAACACCATCCCGAGCAGGCTCCAAAACGCCAGCGCTCCGATGGTCGTCAACACCAGCAGGTATGGCGCATCGGGAAACCACCGAGGGATGACCACCCAGGCCCCCAAGAACAGGGCGTTGAGCAACATGCCCAGCGGGACCACGGACATTGACATGACCAGCACGTCCTCGCCNCCCGCCACGTACATGCCGATGCCCGCCGGCACGATGGTCGAGGGCACCGTTCCGAGCAACCCGCCAATGAGTCCCCCCCATTTCTCAATCGCCACGGTAACCGCCGTCGCCACCACGCCGGCGAAGACCGCAGACAGCAGCACGGAGGTCCAGTCCACCGTCACCCCTCCTGCGAGGACAAGGCGGTTTCAAGGCGGGCAAGGTCCCCTCCGGTCCACTGGTCAACGGGTTCGCCACCCACGTAGAGCACGTTGAACGGGACGAAGTCAACGTGGTCGGTCCACGGGTTGAGCGAGCGGAAGACCTCGCCCTCCGGTGCACGCAGGTTGAGCGTCAGCACTTCCAGCGGACGGGGAGGATCCCACGTGGCCAGGTCGGCATAGAAGGCCTGACAGTCATCGCAGGTCGGCCGTCCAAGGATGAGCAAGGTTGGTTGGTCCACCCCCAACGGGCGTTGCGGGTCGGATAAGACCTGAAGGTCCATGCCATCACTCCGGGGCGTAGGATTGGCTGTCAATGATGTCCTGAAGTTCGATCACCTTGACGCCGCGACCCCTGGCGTGTTCAGCCGCTCGGGTCAGCCTTGACCGCACCCAACCCAGCGTCATCATGCCGCGCATGGCGTTGATGGATTCAATAAACTGAACCGGGTTACTGCCGAGTTGAGCGTGGTTGCGGATGTCCTCCTCCAAGTCTTCGAGGACTTCGGCGTAGAGGTACAGCAACTCGTCGAGGGCGTCTTTGGTGACCCCCATCTTCGCGATGCTTTTGGCCATGGACAGCAAGGCCGTGGGCGTGACCAAACCGCCGGCTTGGCTGGCCACGAATTCCTCGGCAGCCCCCACTTCGGCGACCGCCTCACCTTCTTCACCCTCAGCGGGCTTCATGTTGAGCAGGGCACGGTCAAGGTGGCGGGGTTTGATGGTCGCCACGCGGTCTCGCTCGGCGGCTTCAGCCGCATGGCGGAGCAATTGGGCAAGGTGCTGTTCGAGGTGGTCAATGCCGGCCTGCACAGCGGCGGAACCAACGGATTCCACGCCCTTGATGCGATCGATCATCAACTCGCGGGTGCGGTTGTAGTTGAGGCGACTGCGCCTTGGGTCGTCGAGGGTTTTGCGCTCCGGGTCTTGGGTGAGCGTTTCGTCCTCCATCCGAGGCACCAACCGGTCGAGCTCNTCGCACAGCAANGAGACCAGGCGGTCCTTCACGTCGCCCGACAAGCGCATGGTTGTGNAATGCGACGACACNGCGGCGATGTGGCTGCTGGAGTAGGGCTTGGCGACCATGCAATTCGTTGTGGTCCTGCGACCCTTGAATAATGTGGTGCAAATCCCTGACTCACTCGGTCAGGCCGTCGCTGCGACCCATCACTTGGCCAAACTCCCAAGCGTGCAGGCATTCATGCCCGCCGAGAAAACCTCCGGCTTCACGGGACGGACCGATGAAGGACGCCCCGCACATGGCGCAAAAGACGCTCACGATGCGTTCGTTGAAGTACGTCCCGTTGGGCGTAACGCGCTTGACGATGCGCTTACCCACGTCGTCTTCGTCCCAACCCTCGGTCTTCTCGCAGACGTCGTCCTCTTGTTCTTGCGTCATGCGTCCCACTCCATCACCCACGGCAAGGCGCCGTCGGCCGTGATGGGGCGCATGCCCTCGTCGTCGCGAACCCAGGTGTCTTCGCTGCCCACGCTGCCTTCAGCNTAGACCACCTTCGGTTCAATGGCCATGGTGCCGCCCACCGGAAGGGGGCGGTCAAATCCAGCGGCGACCACGGGTGATTCATCGAGTTGCAACCCGATGGAATGACCCAGAAAACGACTCTGGTCGGGCTTGGTGCCCATCAGATGGTCTTCGTAGCCCAGTTCCACCGCCAAGGCGTGACCTTGTTCCCAGGCCTGACTGCAAGCGAGACCCTGGTCGAGCACGTCAACGACTTCCTCCTTGACGGCGATCATGTCATCGAGGCGTTGTTGCCACGCAGCGCTCAAACGACCCGAGACAAAGATGCGAGTGGCGTCCACCATGTAGCCGCGGTGAGCGTGAACCAAGTCCACGAGAACGGGGTCGCCTGATTTGACGCGGTTGAACCCCGAGCCCATGCCGCTGAGCGGGTGGGGGCCCGTTCCGCCGATGGCGGAATCAAAGAAGGANGGGACGCCACCGGCACGCCCGGCGACGATGACGCCACGGTCGCACTGCAGCGGATAGCGGCGCATCTGGACGTTGCCACCAAAGCCCTCGCTGCGACTGACGGCCTCGGCAGCCGCCACCATGTCGAGTTCGCTCATGCCCTCGCCACCAACGGCTTGGACGGCTTCGAACATGCGCATTTGCACCGAAGCCCCGATATCCATTTGCTCAATTTCCCATGCTGATTTCACCTCGCGCTGACGGTGGATGACCGACGTTGCATCACCGCACTGGCCCAGCGAAGCAAGGGCCGAGGCGAAGCGGGCGGTGAACGTGCCGGGAGCCTCACCGTACTGAAGGGCCGGAGCATCGGTGACGCCCATCGAACGGAGGTGGTCGGCCAACTGCGAGAGCCGCGGGAACGCTTCGATACGGTGCGGCGCATCGTCGCCTCCTGCCTCCCAAACGGCTCGCTTGAGCGAACGACGAACAAAGGCGACCGGGCCGTCGCCGCCGGCCTCTTCGCTGCCACCGGCACCCTTCGCCGGGATGAAGAGGGACCCGTCCTGGCGCCCCCCAGCGTAGTAGTAGAGGTCAACCGGGTGTTGAACAAGCATGCCTGGCAGACCCGCTTCAGCCAACATCTCGCCCAACCGAGCCTGACGAGCCTCGAGCTCCGAGACCGGTACGCGCCAGTCTTCGCCGTCCGGCCCGACGATGTCCGAGGTGGACCACGAGGTCATGATGCAGGGTGAACGCCCCCCGTTCAAAACCCAATCGCAACGAGGAGGCGGAAGCACATGCAAATGACGGATGAAGGATTAAATCCCATCGACGAAATTTTACTTCATGAACCGGTGGGAAAAGGCGTTGACCTTCCGAGGGAGGATTGCCTATTTTGCTCCGTATGTTCTGTTGCTCCTTGTCGCAGCGATGAACCTCGTTCCCTTTGCTGAAATCAAAAGCACCACCGAAGAAGACGGTGAGGTGGTATCCTCCTCAACCGTGAAGTTGCACCCGGACCATGCCGTTAACGTGGTCTATTCGGAATACTCGGAAGAGGAACTTGAACCGTTTGGGGGTGAAGTCACCACCAAAACCAGCGTCTTGGACGGTTTTTTTGCCACCACGTTCTTTGACGGCGTACCGGAACTGGCCGAATCCGTGAATGAACGGTTGAATCAAGTGACGTTCTGGGTGTTGCTGATCGTCATCATCGGCTTCGCTGCCAAAAATCGCGGGAAAGGTCTGCAAATTGGGACGGCGTCGTTCTCCGACCGGAGAGCCATCCAAGGCGCTGTCATGGCGTTCATCTCAGTGCTCTTGTTGCTGATGGTGGGCTCGATTTTCTCTGACTTTGGATCCCTCAAGGAGGAGATCAGAGAGGACATTGAGGACGACGAAGACCTGGCGTCGTTCAACGAAGGAGCCTGGGGCGCCATCGTTCAAGAAACGACCGAAGAAGGGATTGACAATGCGGTGAAATGGAGCCCGAGTTGGATGTTTTACTTCGCCCTGCTGACACTTTTCGTCAGCTTGGCTGCAGCGGTTGCCGGATTGTCCACCCTCATACCGGGATTGGACGTTGATGAGGTTCCTGTTTGGCCGCAAGGCGAAGCCCCTGCCTTTCTGGACAAGGACTTCACCACGGCGTGGTTCGGTGCCGCCGTCATCGCCGTTTTGGTGGCCGTGATCGCCCCTTGGTACAGCATTGACCAAACGTGGACCGTCAGCGAAGAAACCGAACCCAACCAATTCGACAATTCAACGCACGACCTCGGTTGGAGTTTGAATCCCTTCTACACGGTTTTTGTCAACGACACGGGCTTGTTTAACGGCGGGTCGGGAGAAACCGACCGGGAATTCTCCGGATACCAAGATCGATACGAACTCGAAAGCACGGCCCCCGTTCTGTTGGGTCTGCGATGGCCGCTTGTGTTTTCTCTCCTGATGCTCGCTGGCTGGGGAACCGCTCATTTTTGGCCGAAAGCGAGGGACGAACTGAATCTTGGGAAGGAGCGAACCGGGCTGGTGTTCGTGGCGGGCCTGGCGTTTATTTTGGCGTTGAGCAACATTGGTGAATTTAAAGAATCGATGGCCTCAGAGGTTGGAGCCGATTTGGTTGAAATCTCCCCGATGTTGAACAGCACCTTCACGCATTTTGGTGTTCAGGGCTTGTTTAGCGGGCAGAGTTTTAGTTCGGATGTTGACTTCAACGGCGACAATTTCGTTTACACCAGGGCCCAAATGACATGGGGCCCGTCGTTCGGATTCTATGCGGTTTCGACCCTCCCCTGGTTGTTTTTGGGTGCTTTTTCATCGATGATGGCCCCCCGCTTCCTTGAACGCTTCAGCGAGGAATGGGATGGAACGGTGGACGAACCGTTGTTTGACCGCGAACGCTGGACCGTGAAACCCGTGGTCGCCACGTTGGTTGGTGTGCTCCTGATTTCGACCCTAGGGGCCTTCCCCATTTCATCGCTCAACGATGTTTCCGACGCCGCACCCGCCGGGATGTATCAGTGGTCCCTTGACTGGACATCAACCGCTGAGGATACCGATGAAAGCGCCACGCTGGTGGACGGTGAGTCCAGAACCTTCACCATCAACAGTGTTGACGTTGGGATTGGAAACACCACCGTTTTCTTTTACTTCATCAATTGCGGTGAAGGCTCTACGGGAGCTGTTACNGACAACCCCGACGAGCTTCAGTATGTCGTTTCTCCCCCCGCAGGCGTCGACACCGGAGGCATGGTCCTCTCGGGCACCATCACCTGCAGCTCACTTGGGACCGTCGTCAACGACTACGCCGAGGCCGAGGTGTATCTACCCAGTGAGGAGTATGCACCTGACGAGGCNACGTACCTCTCCTACATTGAATTCCTCACCCCGTTTGATGGTGAATGGAGCGTTGAAGTCACCGCCATCGTAGAGGGAGGCGTGACCCCGGTGGACAACGACCCTGATCTGTTCGTCCAAGTTGGCCTGAGCCTTCGTGGCTACGACGGGTTCACAGCCGAACAACGCGACTGACGCTAGGACCGTTTTCTCGATTACGGCCGATGCTCAAACAACAAGATCGTCAAGGTCCAAGGCCTCGGTTTGGCTGAGTCGCTCTTCGGCGATGGCGCAGTAATCCGCCGACAAATCGACCCCAAGGTAGCGGCGCCCGTGCATCTTGGCCGCCACGCAGGTGGTGCCTGAACCGTTGAAGGGGTCGAGGACGACGTCACCGGTGAAGGAGTACATCTCAATGCAGCGCTTGGGCAGCTCCACCGGGAACGGTGCAGGGTGGTTGACACGGGAAGCACGCTCGGTGGCGAAGGACCAAATGGACTTCGTGTGCTGGATGAAGTCGTCTCGGGGGATGGTATCCAATCGCCCCGCTTCACGCTCTTTCTTGTGGCGAGGGAGTTTGTAGTCACCCTTGGAGAACACGAGCAGGTATTCGTGAACGTCTCGCAGGCAGGGGTTGGAGGCGGACTGGAAGGACCCCCAAGCACAGGAGGAGCCGGCGCTGGCGGATTTGTCCCAGATGATCTCCCCGCGCATCAAGAAGCCGATTTCAGCCATGATGATGTTGACGTGGGACGAGAGCGGGATGTACGGTTTTCGTCCCAAATTCGCCACGTTGACCACCATCCGACCCCCGGGGGTGAGGACGCGGTAGCACTCGGCAAACACGTCGTGAAGCAGCGTGAGGTATTCCTTGAGCGAGAGGTCCTCGTCGTAATCTTTGGAGGCGTTGTAGGGCGGGGAGGTCACCACCAAATGCACGCAGTTGTCGGGCAGCGGCAAGGTGCGTGAGTCGCCGCACAGCACGGTGTTGGCGTGCTCTTCAGGGAAGGCCCCAGCGGCGCCGACGTCCCGTGAACTGACGAGTCCTTCGTTGAGGCGACTGGTGTAGTAGACGCTGGCGTCGTGGCCCTCTCGGCGGGACACGCCGAAGGCCGAAGTGGCCGTGGAGGCGCGACGGCGAGCACCTTCCAACGGTGCCCGTTCATCCGGCGCTTTATCGGCCATGAAAGACAAGGGCGTCGCGGGCCTTATCACCTTTCGCGCCCCGACACCGAAGAGGACGCGCGTCTTGCGACCTTTTTCTGAATTCCACGCGGAAAAAGAAGCCGTTCTGCCGGGCGAGGGATGAAAAACCGAAGACGCTTGGAACCGGTCAATGGCCAAGGTCCTCACGCTGGACGACGTCAACGTCGACGGCAAAACCGTGCTGTTGCGGGTGGACATCAACAGCCCGCTCGACCCGGCCACCAAAGCCTTCCTCGACGACACGAGAATCCGGGCCATCCTGCCGACCCTGCAGAAACTCGTGAGAGCGAAGGTCATCATCCTCGCTCACCAGTCGCGCCCCGGAAAGGACGATTTCACCAGCACCCTCGGCCACGCCCGTGAACTGGGTCGAGTGCTGGGTCGACAGGTCAAGTGGGTGGATGACATTCACGGGCCGAAGGCCATGAAGGCGATCGAAGACCTCGCTCCCGGTCAACTGCTGATGCTCAACAACGTTCGAATGGACGAACAAGAGGTCTCGGTCAAGGGCGATTTGACGGCGATGAGCGAAACCCACCTCGTGCAGCGACTCGCCAGCGTGGCCGACCTGTTCGTCAACGACGCCTTTGCTTGTGCCCATCGCTCTACGCCCTCCATCGTCGGGTTCACGAGCCTGCTGCCGTGCGTGGCGGGGGAGTTGATGGGCAACGAGATTCGCAAACTCGACCACGCCCTCGAAACCCCCGAGCGTCCGTGCTTGGCCGTCCTGGGTGGCGTCAAAGTGGACGATTCCATCCAGGTCGCCGACAACATGCTGCGCAACGGTATCGCCGATGCGCTGTGGCCCACCGGCGGCGTGGCCAACCTGCTGCTGGACCTGGCCGGCTACGACATCGGCGAGCCCAACCGAGCCTTCCTCAAGAANGANCTCAAAGAGAACTGGGCTTCGACCATCAAACAGGCGAAGANGCTCATCGAAGATTGCGGCAACAGCATCCATCTCCCCGTGGACCTGGCCGCCAACATCGAGGGAAACCGAGTCGACATCCCGCTCAAGGATTTCCCGATTGAAGCGCCGTTCTGGGACATCGGCATCAACTCGGTCTTCCACCTTTCGGCGGCCATTCGCCAGGCGGGGACCATCATCCTCAACGGACCNTCCGGCGTGTTCGAAAACCCCGATTTCGCCCTCGGCACCATCGAGATGCTCAACGCTTGCGCCGAATCCGACGGCTACGCTGTCATGGGCGGCGGCCACACGGCCACCCTGGTCGCTCAGCGTGGTTTGGCCGACAAAATGGGCCACGTCTCCACCGGCGGCGGTGCTTGCCTGGACTACATCGCTGGCCGGCCCCTGCCGGGCGTGGTCAGCCTCGAACAGAGCGCCGTGGCCTTTGGCATCGACGTCGTCTCGAAAACAAACGAGTGAAGGAGCCACTGGGGAGACTCGAACTCCCGACCTTCTGATTACGAATCAGATGCTCTACCAACTAAGCCACAGTGGCGGCAATCCTCCCGCTGTCCCAATCAAACATAAGGCCCTCGGTGCGAACCTCAGCGTTCATCAATCATGGCGAGCAGGACCCACCATGAGCGATGCTCCCGTTCGGTACCGTAACACGGTGCTCTACGACCGTGGGGGGCAGAAAGTCACGGGCGACGTGTTGCTTCATGCGGACGGTTCGTGGTCAGCGTCCAACGGCGACGAGGACGTCGTGGAGGACCTCGACGGTTCCAAGCGACTGATCACCCGGAGTTTCCAGAACTGGCACACCCACCTGGCCATGCAGCTCAACGCCCGTGATTTCAGCGACGGGTTTCCCCTTCACCGCTGGCTCAACGAAGCCATCTTCCCCACCGAAGCCCGCATCACCCCCGAATACGTTCGAATGGGAAGCCGGTGCGCAGCGGCTGAGATGATTCGGACGGGGAGTTCGTTTGCAGCGGACATGTACTTCTTTCCAAGCGTCACGGGAGAGGTGCTCACCGACGCCGGCTTACGCGGGCTCATCGGCGGACCGGTCAGCGACGCTGCGCTTCCCAGCCACCCCGATGCCGCCTCTGCGCTGGAGGAACTGGACGGGCTGCTGGCGACGAACAGCGAAGAGGACTTGGTGCAGTACGCCATCGCCACGCATTCGGTTTACCTGTGCAGTGAAGACACCCTGCTNCGAGCCGCTGACCTCGCCGAACGCCGCCAAGGCCGCCTCCACATCCACGTGAGTGAGACCCGAAAAGAAATCGCTGACTGCCATGCCAAAACGGGCCTGTATCCGGTCGAGTACCTCGACAGCATCGGATTCTTCCAGCCCGGCACCGTTTGCGCCCACGCCTCGTGGGTGAAGAAAAACGAGATTCGCATGCTCAAGAAGCACGAGGCCACGGCCGTCCACTGCCCCTCCTCCAACATGAAACTCGCCTGCGGTGGCACCCTGTCCCTCCCCGCCTACAGGGAAGCNGGNGTGGACGTCCGGCTCGGCACCGACGGGGCAGCCTCCTCCGGCAACGGCCTCAACATGCAGGCCGAGGCGCGCTTGGCTTCGTTGGTTCAACGCCACGACCACTGGGATTCGACGCTTCTNCCCGCCGTTGAGGCCATGGACATGGCCACCAAAGGGAGCAAGGACTGGGCGGTATGGAACCTCGATGACGTTCGCATGCGGCCTCGAGGTCGGTCCGATAACCGCCACCTCGCCAACCTGTTGTTCAACGGCGCCGACTGCATGGACCTCTGGGTCGGCGGGCGAGCACTGCGCCGGGACGGTATCACCCTGACGGTGGACGAAAACGCCGTTCTCGATGAAATCGATCAGGCGGTCGCCACGTANTACGAAGGCGTGGAGTGATCACTCCACCCGAGAGTAAGCCAAGCCACCAATGCCAACCAAGGCGAACAAGAAGTAGCTTACGAAACCAGCTTGCAGGTGAACGGCGTAGACCATGTTGACTTGCGTACCGGCTGGAAGTCTGTCCTCCACGGAACCTATACCGGCGTAGTGAACGCCCGGTTGAACATCCCAAACGAGCCCCTCATCGCCGTTGTTGCCGGCCGCTAACACGTCGGCGTCGTAGGGCGTGCAGGCCGTGGTGGTGCCCTCGTTGAACAGGCCCGGTGGTGGCGATTCACAACGGCTCTTTTCGTCCTCGTCCACGATCACGACGTAGATGTCGTTGCGGTCCCACGTCAAGGTCAGTTCGGCCGTGATGAACGTGCTGAACCCGTTTTCTGGAATCGGTTCGTCACCAAAGAAGGTCTTCCCTGGGGCGTTGGGCGTGGGCAGGTCGTTGATCTCACCCGTGGTGGTGAACCCGACGGAGCCGGCCACGACCAGCACGAGGGACAAGGCCACCAAGCCGTAGCCAACCTTCTCTTGCTTTCTCATGACGTTCACCTTCCTTCAGGGGCGATCGTCGATTCAGTCGTCGTCGGACTTTCGCTTCACCGCTCGACGCTTGACGGGCGCTTTACGAGGTGCTGCACGGCGACCGACCTTACGAGCAGGGCGCTTCCGAGGCTTCTCGTCCTCGTCATCCTCATCGTCGTCATCCTCGTCGTCGTCGTCGTCGTCATCGTCCTCGTCCTCGTCTTCAGGCTCGGGCTGCTTCTTCTTGCGGCGACGTTCTTTACGCTGAACCACGTTGATGGCGAAGGGATCGTCGTCGTCGTCATCGGCGGTTTTGGTTTCCTCTTTCTTTTCCTCTTCTTTGGTCCCAGAGGCGCTGCCCGTTCCGGTCACGGCGTCCATGTCGAGGTCTTGGCTCGTGCCGATGAATTCGGCCATCCACGACTCGTCCTCGTCGTCGTCATCCTTTCGCTTCTTTTTCGGGCCGGACATGCCGGTCTGGATGATCATCAACGAGACGATGATGGCAAGGACGTTGACGGCGGCGATGATCCACACAATCACGTAGGGGGGGTCGCTGAACGACGGCGTGATGACCTCGGGCTCCTCGGGTGGGAGCAGGGCTTCTTCGTAGGCACACACCGTGGTGCCGTCGAGACGGTTGCGACAATAATCAACGATGAACTGGACGTTTTGCAGGACTTCGTTCCCGGCGGCGTCGGTGGCTCGAACGCTCAGTCGATGAATGCCAGGCTCGAAGTTGCCGGCCGAGATGTCCATGTCGCCGGTCAACGAGCGGTTGTTGTCGTCGAGGTAGGTGATACCGGTCATGTCGGACCACGGCGTTGAGAGGGAGACTCCCGTGGTGCCACCGAAGTGGTAGGTGAACCGATACTGGAAGGACGTGATGACCACATCGTCCTCAACGCCCGCAAGCACGTTGATCTTGTTGCCGTAGAGGTACTTCGAGCCGTCGCTGGAAGGGGTGGGCGAGAAGATGTCAATGGACGGTACCTGTGCGTCGATGGAAAGGTGGTCCCAACTCTGGTTCACGACGTTGTTGGATTCGTCTTCCATCACGACGTAAACGGTCATGTCCCCGGCGTTGGAGTTCGGGAAGATGCTGAAGTCGAACGTGTAGAGCGGACCAACATCGGGGTTGTTGCGATTGTCGTTGAGCAGGGCCAAAGGTTGGTCGTCGGTCGTGAGCACGCCGCCGTCGGAGGTCGTGATGCGAATGGTCGGCGTGGTGCTCAAGTCCTCGTTGACCTGGACGCGCATGGAGTACTGACCGGCCACGAGCGTGGTGCTGTCGTAAATCATGCCCTCGTCGTTGTAGACCGTTAATTCGCCCTCGGGCAGCAAGGTGTCTTCGGCGACCTTGAAGGCGTTTCCACCGAAACCAGCAAAGATCTCACCGTTGAAGTTGCCCCACTCATCGGTGATGGTCACGGCGTACCAGACGTTGCGGTCAACGTCGGCGGGAATGTCGAATTCACGAGTCAGGGTGTCGCTGACGGTGAAGGTGGCATCGATGTCGTCGAGCACAAGTTCCCACCCGTCGCTTTCGATGGTGGAGACATCGTTCTCATCGGCGCCGAAGGGTTCGCCAAAGTGGCGCCAAATCGAGTAGGACTCGTTGTTTTCGTCCTCGTTGAACCACTCGAGGCTCACCTGATTGAGTGAACCGATGGAATAGGCGTTCTTGATGCGGGGTGGGTTGGGGGCTCGGGTGTCCTCAAAGGGCACCTGGAAGTAATTCTGGACCAAGCCGGTGTAGTGGTACGTGCCGTTGATGTTGCCATAGAGCGCTTCGGACGTGACGAAGTAGAACGAGTTGGTTCGGTACTCGTCATCGGGCACCTCAACGTCGTAGTAGCCGATGCCGTCGCCCACCGTACCGAGGTACATCATGGTTTGATTTTCGACGAACTGAGCGCCGGAGACACGGTAGGTGGTGTGCCAGATGTGGTAGATTTCGCCTTCAATGCCCAGTTGGTCGCTCCAGGTGACACGG
>PBOE01000033.1 GCA_002725275.1 Methanobacteriota archaeon | reverse complement strand
GAGGAAAATGACATGCAACCCCCCGCACCACCAGCAGCCCCGCCCGCGCCAGCGCCAGCAGCGCCAGCGGCACCAGCGCCACCTGCACCTGCAGCACCAGCGGCACCAGCCGCACCAGCAGCACCAGCAGCACCAGTAGCGCCAGCCGCACCTGCAGCACCGGCCGCTCCGGCCCAGCCGAAGCACCAGAGCACCCCCGAAGTCCGTGAGAGACTTTCCGCCGTCGGCGCCATCGCACAAGCGATCAGCGCTGAGGTTCAGAAAGTCATTATCGGTAAGAGCCACGTCATCGACAACGTTCTCATCAACATTCTCTCCAACGGTAACCTTCTCTTCGAAGATTATCCTGGATTGGCAAAGACGTTGATGACCAACACGTTTGCTGACGCTCTCGGTTGTGACTTCAAGCGTGTTCAATTCACGCCTGACTTGCTCCCCGCTGACATCACCGGGACCAACATCTACGACGCCAAGAAAGGCGAGTTTACGTTCAAGCCCGGTCCGTTGTTCTGCAACCTTCTCCTCGCTGACGAGATCAACCGTGCACCGCCCAAGACCCAAGCAGCACTGCTTGAGGCCATGCAGGAAAAGCAGGTGACCATCGGTACGGTGACCCACAAGTTGCCAGCACCGTTCATCGTCATGGCGACGCAGAACCCTGTGGAGCAGGAAGGTACCTACCCGCTCCCCGAAGCACAGCTTGACCGTTTCATGTTCAAGATGTCCGTCGGCTACCCCGACCGTGCTGATGAGGACGAAATCCTCGCCCGCCGTATCGCACGTGGAAAAGACGCTGTTGACGTTGACGTCATCACCGACCCTGCCCGTGTGATCGCCATGCAGCAAGCCTGTGAAGACGTCTACGTCGACCCTGCCCTGCGCATGTACATGGTCGAGATCGTGTCCCGCACCCGCGAGGACCCACGTGTTCTCGTCGGCTCCTCACCCCGTGGTTCCCAAGCCCTGCTCAAGACCTCTCGAGCAGCCGCTGCCCTCCGAGGCCGCGACTTCGTGACCCCCGACGACGTGAAAGCCATCGCTGAACTCGCCATCGCCCACCGTATCATCTTGAAGCCTGAGCACCAAATCAAGGGCCTCGAAGCAGGAGAAGTNATCCAGACCATCCTGCGTGAGGTTCCCGTGCCCACGGTTTGAAGCTGAACCTTCGCACAACGAGGTGAATCAAACATGTGGAGCCGTAAGTCAGCCATGCTTGGCAGCCTAGCCGTTGCCATGTATTTGCTTGGCTTGACGCTCCGAAACACCCAACTCGTCACGATTGCCGTGGTTATCTTCGTGTTCCTCACATGGGCTGCACTCCTGGGGAACCATGCGGATGTTGCATCGAGCGGTCGTCGTGCCGAAGAGTGGAGTGGAGAGGAAGGCGTTGCCCTCGGCAACGTCGTCGCCATGCGAAAACTGTCCAGCGCTCGCATGTTTGAAGACGGTGAACTGAACGTAACATTGCGGATGCAAAACACATCATCGCTACCGAAAATTTTGGAGGTTCGCGACCGTGTTCCCGAGGTCATGCGCATCAAAGAAGGGGCCAACTACATTCTGATGGAACTTGGTCCCCGCCGTGAGACGTTCATTGAATACACCGTTGAGTGCCCGCTTCGTGGCTTCTACAGCCTCGGACCTGTCACCGTCAGAATTCAGGACGCCTTCGGTCTGTTCCACAAGGAAAAGGAACTGCANGTGTACAACGATTTCCTGGTGTTCCCGAAGATGGAGGACCTCAAAGAGACGTTNGTCAAATCCCGTGTGCCGAAGATCTTCACCGGAGCGGTCAACATTCGACAGCCCGGTCCGGGTTCAGAATTTTATTCGCTGCGCGAGTATTTCGAAGGCGATTCGTTCCGGGCCATCAACTGGTCGGCCTACGCTCGTTCGGGCAAGTTGATGGTCAACGAGCGCGAGCGCGACGCGGTTTCTGACGTGATCATCATCGTCGATTCTCGTGCGGTGGCTGAGACCGGNCCCGTGTCCCGAAACGCTCTGGTGTACTCCACTCGGGCCGCTGCTTCGCTGGCCAAGTACTTCCTTGGCCGCCGTGACTCGGTCGGTGTCATCGTCTACGGCGATGAGGTGGTCAGCGTTGACCGAGACACAGGNAAGAAGCAACTCTACGTGATCTTGACCAAACTCGCCGGCGCCGTTGCTCGGGGGAACATCCCGCTGCAGGTCGTTGTCAATCGCATTCTGCCGCACATCAACAAGGGCAGTCCCATCATCTTCCTGTCCAACCTCGAAGACGACCCCACCATCGTGAACGCGCTTCGAGACTTCCGGGCTCGGGACTTTGACGTNACCGTTCTNTCACCNTCGTCGCTCGAGTTTGAATTTGACGCCAAGCGCATTGACCGAACCGGGTACGAGGTCATGAAGACCGAACGAGACGTGCTCATTGGTGAGCTTCGTGGACTTGGCGTGAACATCATGGACTGGGAGCCGGACATGCTCCTCTCCACNGCCCTTGCGGGAGCACGAGGATTCTGAGGTGAAAAGATGACCATCAATCGACCGTCCGCCGACACCTCTCACCTCTACGACGGGAAGACCGTTCGCTCCTCTGCGCCGTCTCGAAAGAAGGCCGCCGGTCAAGTGGGCGCTGGAAGCGGAATCCCCGAGGATGCCATCCCCACCGTGGAGATTCCCGGGTTCATCGAGAGCCTTCTGGGCGGACCACTCGTTCCCAAGATGAAGTTCCTCCCTCCCGACAAGATGGTTCAGAACCTGCAAATTGGCGTCTACGGGGTGCTGGTTGGTCTGGCGTTCTTGACCTACATCATCTCGCCGCCTCAGGGGACCATGTGGTACATCCTCACCGGCAGCCTCGGCTTGGCCAACATCATGCAGTTGACCATCATCGCCTCCGCCACCGTTCTCGGCTTCATGGGAACCTTCAAGCGCGATGCACGCCTTTCTCTCGGGAGCAATTTGTTGTTCATTCTCGCCATTCTCCGCTTTGCATCGTCCAAGACCTCGCTGGCCCTGGACGTCGACATCGGCCCCACGATGCTGTCGGTGCTGGTGGTCGTGTACGCCGTGCTCCTCATCATGTATTTCGAACTCAGCAACGGCGTCATCCGCTATTCCATGCTCGACACGAGCATTCGGACCAACGAAGTCTACGTCATGAACCCCAAGAAAATCGTGGGCAAGTACCACCGGTCGTTGGTGATCAACCCCATCCTGGCCACCCTCCTCGCTTGGTTTGTGTTGTCGGCCAACACGATCCTTCCCGCCATTGTTGGAATCTTCTCCAGCGACACCGCCCAGCGCATGCGTGAATCGGTGGAACTCACGTCGGTTTACGGCGTTGCGCTGGGAACGCTGTTTGTGTTCGTCACCGTTGGCGTTCTCTTTGGGTTGAACTTGCCCACCCACCTGCAGCGGTTCCGTGAGCGTCAGGCCGAGTGATTCTTGCCCTGTGAAACCAGGCTCATCATTTCATCAAGCATGCGCGAGATGTCCACTCGGTTGGACAGCATGTGAATCGAGGTGACCGACTCGTACACCGGTCCGTCCGCCTGATTCGAGTCGTTGAGTTGACTGCGGAGGTAGTCAAGGTCTCGGCATCCAATGAACGAAAGCATGGCGGCGTAGTATTCGTACTCCACGGTCGAGGAGTGCTCTTGCACGATTTTGACTCCCTTCGAAACATCGTGCTGACGAAAGACAAACCGCCACTGGGTGTTGGTCGTGTCAAACGAACAGATTCGAATCCCGGCCTCGTTGAGCGCCTGCAGCAGGTCGCTGAGCGCCAAGGCGGCGTCCTGAGCGTAGCGGACCTCGGCGTTCACGCAGGCCACGCGGGGGATGCAAGCGATTCCCTTGATGGCCGGTTCGACCTCGATGTCGGGGCCGATCACGGTTTTCATCCCGTCTTGCTTGTAACCCGTCAGGTGGCGAATTTCGATCGGGATGCCCATTTCATAGACGGGCTCGACGGTGGCGGGATGGAGGATGGTGGCGTCAGCGTTGGCAAATTCCATGGCTTCTCCGTACCCGAGGTAGGGAATGGGCGACGATTGAACCCCCCATCGGGGGTTGACCGGGTAGATACCGAGCACGTCCTTCCACAACACGACGCGTTGGGCTTGAAGCAAGGCCGCCAGGGCGGTGGCGGTGTGGTCGCTGCCGCCTCGGCCCAAGAGAGCGATGTTGCCGTCAGTCCCCTCGCCGAACCATCCGGTTACCACCGGTACGCCGTGAAAGGCCGAGCGGTCGAGTTTGGCACGTGAACCCGCGATGTCGACCCGTGCGGCGGTGCCGGCCCCGTCGAGTTGGAGGCCGATGTCTTCGGCGCCCACTGGATGAGCCTCGAGGCCACGCAAGGACAAGCCGTGAGCGATGACCAGGGCGGACAGCCGTTCACCCGAGGCGAGGAGCCGGTTGTAGGCGAGTTTGTCGTCGCGGTCACTGGCGAGGGCGTTGAGCGATTCTTCGATGCCTCCGAGAACGCGTTGAAACACGTCGTAGAGCGGGGATTCAACCAGCGTGGGAGAGAACCGCAGGTGGTGCTTAGCGAGGTCGTAGACCAGTCGTCCAGCATAGCGAGGCTCCTGTGCGGCTCGCATGAGGCGGTCGGTGGTTCCCCAGAGGGCTGAGACCACGACAATGACCGGTTGGTGAGCGTTGGTGAGGATTTCAGCGATGCGCTCGAGGTCCGAAGCATCACGCAGGCATGAACCTCCGAACTTGTGAACCACCGGCAGCTCAAGCATGGCTGAACCCTCCTCGAACCATCAGGTCGCCCACCACCAGGAGCGCCATGGCTTCAACCACGGCCACCGCTCTCGGTCCGAGCACGGGGTCGTGGCGGCCTTTGACGAGCAGCGGTTCTTGCTGGTTGGTGGTGAGGTTCAGCGTGTGCTGGACTTGGGGAATGCTCGAGGGTGGCTTGAAGGCCACTCGAAGTTTGACCGGGGCGCCCGTTGACAAGCCGGCCAGAGCGCCGTCAGGTTGGTCGCCCAACAACACGGGTGCCTCCGCCGAGCCACCCCACGGGCTGTTGTGGTCGCTGCCGTGCATGGTTTGGACGGCAAACCCGTGGCCAAATTCCACGCCTCGCGCGGCGGGGATGGCCATCATCGCACGAGCGAGCGCCGGCTCCAAACCATCGAACCACGGCTCGCCAAGGCCGAGCGGAAGGCCGCTGATCGTCAAGTCGACCCGTGAACCGATGGAGTTACGCTGGCGCCGAGTGGTCTCGATGAGTTCGGCCATCGCTTTGGCAGCCTCGGGGTCTCGGCATCGCAGGGCCTCACACGTTTCGTTCGCCCATCGGGGCGGACATTGTTCGGTCGTTGTTGCCTCGATGTTCCCAACGGCACCAAGATGGGCCTCGACATCGATGCCTTGGCTTTCGAGCCACGTCCGTAGAACGGCTGCTACGGCCACCAGCGGGGCGGTCATGCGGGCGCTTGAGGTGCCGCCCCCTCGCAGGTCGGCCTCGCCCTTGGTTCGTTTCATCATCACGAGGTCTTGATGACCCGGGCGTGGGTGGTCGGGCAGGAAACTGTAGTCGCTCGAGCGAGCGTCTTGGTTGGCAATGTGGACCTCAATGGGTTCACCGGTGGTCATACCGTCAACAACGCCGCTGCGCCATTCGACTCGGTCGTCTTCCTTTCGCTTGCTGCTGTACGTTCCACCGGTTTTGCGAAGGTTCATCGCTTGCTGCACCAGGTCTTCGTCAACCACAAGTCCAGCCGGCATGCCTTCAACCAACGCGCCGACAAACGGGCCGTGGCTTGACCCCCGAAGGGTGATGCGCAACAATTCACCAAGACGCATGTTCATGGTGCAACAGGAAGAGGACTCGCTGGCCCTTTTAGAAGGTGTTCACTCATCACTGACGTTCGCCGTGCGAGAGAGGAAGGTGGTTTCCAACAGTTCAGCCTCAGGGTATCGCATACCGTACCAGGACTTGATGCGCTCGAGCGTCGGGCCTTGTTGACTTGGGACGACGATCACAAGGGCGGGACCCGACCCAGAAATGCCCGCTGCTCTGGCGCTGTTCATGAACGAATCGTTGGCCATTTTCCGTCCTTCAATGTCCCGCAACGCCGCCACAGTGCCCCTTCCGTTCCAGGTCATGGCGACCAAGGGGTTGTTGGTTTGGAGGGCGGCGAGGGCTTCCTGAAAGGCGGTGAGTTGGGAAGCAAAGTCCTCCAAGGTTGGTTGCTGTTCACGTGCACCTCGCAGAACCAGAAGAACCACCCAATCCTCCGGGTTGAGGCCTGCTTGGTCCATCAACACCCCTTCTGCGATGGGAGCCTGAACGTCGACCAGTTTCCAACCGGGTTCCAAGCAAGCCCATGCATCATCAATGGACCCCGTCAATGAAACGCCCGAGGCCATTTGAGCCTCAGCAGCCATGGCCACCAACTCGTGGTTTGAAGGATGGACATCGGTCGCATCGCCCAACGCTCGCAGTGCTGCAATGCAGGTGGCAGCCGAGGACTTCAGGCCCTGTTTCTTAGGAATGGCTGATTTGACACCCCAGTGCAAGTCCTCGAGCTCGTGTCCGTCAGGAAGCGGATGGCCGGCCCGAATCCACGATTGAAGCAGGGCATCGAGGACCCCGTCATCGTCCTCCACCGTGCGCTTGCTGGGTTTGTCGAGCAAGCGAACCACGATGCCCAAGTCAAGGGCCATGCTGGCGCCGTACCCCAGCGCTGCCGCATGGAGAAGGCTGCATGCACCGTGTGCTTGCCCCTTCCCCAACACCGCCATGACCTATCGCTCCTCGATGCCTCCTTGAATCGGAACTCCAACGTGCCTTGCGTCGTGTCCTTCCCACCCGAGGACCACGTGGTTCGGGCGAAGGTCGGTTACCGCAACGGCGCCGGAAAGTTCTGAAATAAGGCGGACTGTTTCCGCTTGTTGCATAAAAACATGAGATGTATTAGCATTTTGCCGCGTTTTGTTGATGGTTTCGCCAACGATTTTCACCATCGGTCGTTGCTCGATTTTGATGCGCCCCAGCACCACGCCGCGCGTGGTCCCATCGGTGGTCACCGCCAAAAGCGAGTCGCCTGATTTGAGTTCGGCCATGTACTTGGTTGAGCCGTCGCTCATCATCACGTAAGCGTGAGGCGCGCCGGCGTTCACCCTGAACGGGCGAGTCGGAACGAATGTGGAGGGGATGGTTTCGCTGTGGACCAAAAAGAGGGTGGCTGCACTTGACCCCACCAAGAGCCCCTCGCCCTCTGAAAAAGACGACAGGAAATCGAGGCAGTATCGGTCTCCGACACCAGCCGGTTCCACGGCCAACACCCGCAAGCCTCGAAGGGCGAGGGCGTCGGTGGAGGGACCCGAAACGGTCTCGTGGTCTTCCCCCCGTTCCATTCGCTGGGCTTTGACGCTCAAGGCTGCTTCGAGCAGGGCCGGCTCATCTGAAACGACCAGGGCATCCACGCCTTGCTCCAGGGCAAAACCGGCGCCTTGGGCTTCAAGCGGCGTGTTGATGATGGCGGCGATTTTTGTGTGGCTACCGCTGCGGTGGGCGATCAGGTTTTCAAGCGGGATCATCGACCACGTCTCGCACTCAACGAGGATCCATTCCACGGTACCGAGGTGAGCGATGCCCGCTTGCTGTGATTCGCCGTCCTTGATGTAAACGTGGGCGCCAATGACCGTTGTACCCTCGTGAAGGATTCCGTCCTTTACCCGCAGATGGGTTTCGTTGGTGCCGGAATTCAACACGCGGTCAACACCTGCCACCGCTGGGGCACTTTCGTTGGATGGGCGGAGCCAGATTTCCATGCAACCATCTCACAAACCGACGGCGTTCATCGCCGCTTCGGCGGACGCTCCTTCGTGAACCATCATCACCAGTGCCTTGGCCATGGCACCGGGGTTGTCATGGGCAAACACTTGGCGGCCCATGCACACGCCGCTTGCACCTGCCGACAGGGCCTCCTCGACCATCGAAAGCACCGCCGACGTCTTGCCGCTGGCGGGCCCGCCGGCCAGCAACAGAGGAATCGGAGCGCTGGAGGCAACTTTCGCGAACGAAACGGCGTCTCCGGTCCACACGCATTTTGCGGCGTCGCACCCAAGTTCAAACGCAAGGCGAACAGCGTGGGCTTGCGATTTGGTGATGTCGTCCGGCTGATGGTTGAGATGCGGTCCTCGGGCGTAGACCATGCCAAACGCTGGAAGGCCGGCGTGGAGGGCTTGGCGGTTCAGTTCACCCGTGCGCTGGACCATCTCGGCTTCGTGTTCGCTTCCCATGTTGATTTGGCTTGAGACACCAAGGCCGCCTCGTAGCAGGGTCTCGTCGGCATGACCGACCATGACTTTGTTGTTGACGTCGGGGCCGGCGTGCCGCGTGGAGACCGAATAGTGGACGACCATGTTGGTCGACGTCCCATCGCAGAGGTGAGCGAACGCACTGACGAGCCCTTTCTGGGCGACGATGACGTCAACACCCGCTTCGATGAGGTCTCGAATCAACGTTTCAGGGTCTTCGAGTCCCTCGGTGGGATAATCGGATGCACCGTGGTCAATGGGAATCCAAACCCCTCGCCCGTTGGGCAGAAGTTGGTTCAGGCGTTCGCCTTTGTCCATGAAGGCCCGAGGTTGCCGTGTTCATCAAAGGTTTGTTTGGAAAAACTGCCTTCAAAGCTGAGACCCGGCCCACACGAGAACGGCCTGCTCAGCCGACTGAAGGTGTTCTTGGAAGGTTGAACGAGCGATGCCGAGGAGGTCGGCGAGGGCTTGCATGGTGATCGCTTTCGGGTCCTCGTAGAAGCCGTGTTCGATGGCCAGCGCATAGCATTCGTGCTGGCGAGGCGTGAGGGCCTGTTCGAGCCCGCTTTCATGGGAGCGAATGTCGCTCACCCGAACGCTGGCGGGCGGGAAGAACGCTTTGCTCATTTTGACGAAGGTCGAAATGGCGTCGGGCAAGCCCCTGACCGTGAGCGTGAGGTTGCCCTCCTCCAGCACGGTGGGCGGCATGACGTGGATGTTGCCGGTGGACGAGGCCAAACAAACGAGGGCGTGGGTGTTCCACACCACCAAACCTTCTCCTTCACGGTCGCTGAAGCGCTGTTCCACCTTGATGTACGAGATGCTGTTGAGGTCATCGGCGGTCTTTCCTTCTTTGAACGACGGGAGGATGACTTGCCGGACCCCGTCAGGCGTGATGAGCAGGTTGGCCACAAAGGTGAGGTTGTCAACCACGTCGTTCAGTTCTGAAAGGTCGGTTTCGGCGAGGGAGGCGGCTTCCCATGTCAATGAGACCTCACGCATGGAGATGGCTCATCTTCTCTCGTTGTTATGCCCTTTGGAGGCCTCACATCGTCGGTCAAGGCAAAACGCATGATTCAAGTGGTGGTTCGGCGTGGAAGGGGTATGCCTTTGGCGGACTACGTGCTCACGATTGCCCTCGGCGGTGGGTTCGCTCTCGGTCTGATGTTTATCGTGATGCGTCGCGAGGCGCAGGTCAACCTGCAAAGCGGCATGATGGCTGAGGGCCTGCTTCAGCAGCACTCCGGCATGGGATTTGGTAAGGCCAAAAAGAACCTCGACCGTAAATTGGCCACCATCCAAGACTTGTTGCGACAGCAAAATCAAGGCGACCGGCAACTTGCTGAGGAACGGTTCAATCAGCGCCGTCGAGAGCAAGCGGATGCGGAAGAAGCAGCCCGACGGCAACGAGAACTCGATGAAGCGCAACGCCAATCCGAACTGGAGGAGGCTCGTCGACGGCAAGAGGACGAGGCAGCGCAACGAGCGGCCGAACGCGACGCCGAAGAGGCTCGACTGGCAGCCGAACAAGAAGCCCAACGACAAGCGGAACTCGCCGAGGCTGAACAAGAGCGCCTTGACGAGATCGAAGCCGCTCGTGAGCAGGAAGTGCTCGAGTCAAGGCAAGCGGCTCAACGGGCCATGTCCGAACTTCGAGCACGGCTGGAGCGGGAAGGTGCGCAATCCTCTGACGTTCAGATTTCGCTGATGTGGAACAATTACAACGACCTTGACCTCCACGTTCTGTGCCCGTCAGGTGAGCGCATTCACGGCGGCAACAAGACCTCCAACTGCGGCGGCGAACTCGACGTGGACGCCAACGTCCGTGCTGAAACCCGAAAACCCGTGGAGAACGTGTTCTGGGAAGAAGGAAAAGCCCCCGCTGGCAGGTATCAAGTGTACGTTCACTACTACAAGAAGCACAAGAAGCGACGAAGCAAAGACCCCACCAAGTTCAAGGTGATCATCAACCAGGGCGGCGACCCTCGCGAGTACAACGGTGAACTCTCAGCTGGCGACCCCATCATGCTCGTGGCAGAGTTCAACCTCCCCTCCCCAGAAGAGCGAGCTGAAGCTCGCCGCGCCCTCGAAGAAGAATTGAGAGCCGCCGGCATGGACGTCCCCGAGACCCAAGCCGTCATCGCCGAGGTCGAAGAGGCGCGGCAGGCTGAAATTGAAGCAGCAGAGGCCGCTCGTTTGGCGGAGATCGAGGCCGCTCGTGAACAAGAAGTCCTCGAGGCCAAAGAGGCCGCACAGCGAGCCATGGCAGAACTTCAGGCACGACTCGAGCGAGAAGGTGCCCAGTCGTCCGACGTCCAAATCTCATTGATGTGGAACAACTACAACGACCTCGACTTGCACGTTGTGTGCCCCTCCGGTGAGCGCATCCACGGCGGCAACAAGACTTCGGCTTGCGGCGGCGTACTCGACGTTGACGCCAACGTTCGCGCCGAAACGCGAAAGCCCGTCGAAAACGTGTTCTGGGAAGAGGGCAAGGCGCCCGCCGGAACCTACCAGGTCTACGTCCACCACTACAAGAAACACCAGAAGCGGAAGAGCAAGGATCCCACCAAGTTTCAGGTCATTGTCACACCCGGCGGCGAGCCGCTCGAATACAACGGTGAACTCTCGGCTGGCGACCCCATCATGCTCGTGGCAGAGTTTACNTTGCCCTCCCCTGAAGAACGTGAAGCGAACAAGCGAGCCCTTGAGGCCGAGCTTGCAGCGGCCTCTCGCAGTTTTGACGAAATCGGAAACGAGCCCAAAGTCGACGAGGAAGCCTTGGCTGCCGAACTGTCCGACGAGGAGCCCGTAGGTGAAGGGTCTGAAGAGGCAGGAGAGCCTGAGGAAGAGGATGCCGAACTCCCAAGTGCCCCCGATTTGGATGCACTGGCCGGCGAGGATTGACCTCACGAAATAATGTCGTCAAGGCGGTTCGCATCCACCGCTTTCCGAATGGAGCGAGCGATGCGACGGCCGGTTGACATGAACCGTTCGTTGATGTCGGAGTAGGGTGAACCCCCCACGAAGGGGTTGGAGCCTGCAACGATGCGAGCGCTGATTTCAAACACCTTGAATTCCAACTGGTCCGTGACGATGGTTTCCAAGCAGAAGGGGCCGAGCATGCCCCTCGAACCTTCCTCGAGGTTGTAGGATGCAGCGACCGTACCCTCGGCCATTTCAAAGGCTCGTGGCAGCAAGGATTCTCGGATGACCACGGGTTGATTTCCGGTCACCACAAACGAGGGCTCAAGGGACATTTCACGCAAATCACGAAGGGAGCCGAGTTTGTAGAATTCGTCAACGTTGCTTTCGTCCCGGCGGTCCATCGAAAGAAGTTCGAGACGCCCCAGGTTCTTGCCGGCGTGGGCACCACGGCCCTGCACCTGATATCCGTCCTCGGCCGTCGGGTCGAAGAAGAAATGGAGGTAGTATCGGCAGCCGAGCACGTATTCNTGGATGGTGAACTCCTCTTCGATGTCCACGTTTCGTCGGAAATCACGGTAGTCGCGGGCGATGAAATAACCGCGTCCNCCTTTGGCGCCAGCGTATTTGACNATCACGGGGCCGTCGATGTTGTGCGGGTCCTCTACCACTTTGGGCATGGTGCAACCTCCGTCCTCAAGCCACTGGCGTTGGAGTGCGCGGCTGCTCTCCCAGTGGAGGATGTTTCGATTGCCGAAGGTGGGGACTTCCAAGTTCCTGAAATTGTTCGCACCGAGGTATTCGACCAGTGAGCCGTGGGGGACGATGATGACGTTCTTTTCTCGGAACCATTCGGCGTAGTCGAGCATTTCCCGGTAGTCTTCCAGCATCAGCCATTCGTCAGGGTCGGCGCCAGGGAAGGCCTTGTAGAACCGGCGTCGGTTTTCACCCACGGCAATCCCCAAGGTTCGGAAGCCCTCCTGCCGTGCACCGTGAAGAATTTGGAGGGAGGAATGCGAGGCAACAACGCCCACGGTGATGGCATTTTTGTCATAGCTTTTCAGCCATTCCTGCACCGTGGATTGAGGTACGCCCATATGGAGTGGTTTCGTACTCGCTCTATGAGTATTATGTCAGCACAGGTTGTGGATGATGCATCGAATGACCCCCGAGGCACAACCCGTTCTTGACGCAAGGTCTGCTTANGGCGATGAACGAGTGAAGGATTCATGGGGTTGTTTCGTCTCGTNATCGGCATGGACGAGGCTTCCCCGCCTGCTCGCATCACGTACGGAGGCTATCTGCGCCTCGAGGAATTGCTTACCCTTCAGGACGGGCCTGAGGGCTACAATCCTGCTCCATGCAACGACGAGCTTCACTTCATCATCGTGCACCAAACCTTTGAGTTGTGGTTCAAACTCATCCTTCGCGAACTCAAAGAAGCCCGCTCGCTCATGGACCAAGACGCCATCGAGGAAACCACCATCCCAAGCGTGGTTCATCACCTCGAGCGCGTCAGTGAAATTTTCCGTTTGCTCGCCGACCAGTGGAAGGTGATGGAAACCTTGTCTCCACAAGACTTCCTTGCGTTTCGAGACCGACTCGGGACCTCCTCGGGTTTCGAGTCTTGGCAGATGCGTGAGATGGAGGTTCTGATGGGGCTTGACAACGAGCAGCGCCTGGGTGGCATGGACCCGCTCGCGCACATGCAACGCCTGGCCGACGAGGGCAAGGTGCCGGTTGCTGCCCTTAGGGACTTGGAGGCGACCTCGTCGGGCCCTTCGTTGAACGACGTGCTCAATCGATGGCTGTCCCGCACGCCCATTCACGGATCATCGCCCGACCATCCCGGCGATGACACCGTGGTTCAGAATTACGTCAAGGAACATTTGGAGGCGATGCGCGCTCACGGAGAGGAGGTGATTGCGCACATGGTCTCCATCGGTCACGGCGATGAATCAACCGTTCGACCGAGGGTCGAGGCGGCCGTCACCGCTGCGGAGTCTTTCCTTCTGCCTGACGGAACTCCTTCCCGCCACCGAGCCGGNTTGNTNTTCATTGAATCTTACCGGGAACTGCCGTTGCTTTCATGGCCACGCCGCCTCATCGACAGTTTCGTTGACCTCGAACAATCGATGCTTCTTTTCAGGTCGCATCACGCCAGAATGGTGGAGCGAATGATTGGGCGCCGAATGGGCACGGGCGGTTCCAGCGGCGTGGATTACCTCGACGCCACGACGAAATACCGAATGTTCGTCGATCTGTGGGCGGTTCGCACGCTGTTGGTCAAGCGAGATGCGCTTCCCGACATCGACGACGTCGCCTTCTACGGCTTCGCCTCCAGTTCGACGAATCACTCGTGAGGGTCAATGTCGATGGGAATCAAGTGATTCTCGTATTCGTAGAGGGCGATCTTGAGCGGGTCGAGCACGAAACGGATGTTGGCTTCCTCGAGGCCGTAAAGCGAAACGAGTTCCTCCTTGAATTGTTCGCGGAGCACGTCTTCCGTGGCGTAAAGCGGTGCACCCATGCCGATTTGGAGGGCGCGAGCACCAATGATTCGAGCGCGTTCAAAGCGGGTGTGTTGGCGTGCTGGCTTGACCATGAGCAATCACATGCGAGAGACTCGCAGTCGTCCGACATGGCAACTCTTTTTGAACCTACCTCACTCTTCTGACCCGTTTTCTTCGCTGGTCGTTTCACCGCGGCGCCTTAGCAACCGGACATGGCTCACGATAGCGGGAGCCAGCGCTAACATCAGCAGCAGGGTCACCAGCACCGGGAGAAGCGCATCGTTGTTCAGCGCCTGAGGCTGAGCAATCTCAGGTTCGGTGTTCAGGTCAACCTGGCCGGTGGGGGCCAACGATGCCACGTTCAGGGTTCGAACCCCTTCCCGTTCGAGAAGGACCACCAACGTGGTGTTCTCGGNAAATTGAGATGAATTGAGCGCCAGTTCTCCAGCCTGTGCGTCCACCGCATGATGACGATAGGCGACCGATGGATGGATGATGCCGCTGGTTTCGTGGGGAACGGGGGCCGTCAACCAAACGGCAACCGTGCCGTTGACCGAGGCGTTCCATCGCAAGGTTTCATTGGAAAACTCGACCTGTTGAAGGCCGCCCCATGCCGGGCCTTCGGCGTCCAGGGTTTCGTTCATGTCCATGGCTTGGCGGGTGCCGGTCAGGAGGTGTTCACCGTCGATCACCAGCGACGGAAGAAACAGCAAGCGGTAATCAGCATCGTTTCGCAGTTTTGANGCCGACAGAAAGGTGCTGTCCTCAGGCGATGGATGATGCTGCAAAACCACGTGATGGGGGTTGGTCAGGTTTCGCAACTGTTCGCTCACCTGTTCGCAAGGTTCGCACCAGTCGGCGCTGAAGTATTCGATGAGGTGGTCCGGNCGATACCCCTCGCACGTGCCGTTCCCGAGGCAGGTGGCGTCGAGAACTGCGGCATCGAGGAGCGCACCGCTCCCGTTGTCCGCTTCGGTGTCGGCCGGTTCCGCTCCGACCGGCAACAGCGCCAGCATCATGACCGTGCCAAGCAGCACCGGCCACGGTCGGGAACCCATGTACAGGGGGGGAGGCATTTGTTCAAAAGGGGTCTCCTCTCACCTGCCAACATGGAACCTCCGTGGTGGCGCCGTCCATCCACCCTTCCGTTGGTCCTCGCCGTGATGGCGCTCCTCATCGTGTCGGTGGGCGGTGCCATTCGAATCAACGACGCTGGCGAATCGTGTCCGGAGTGGCCAACCTGCTTTGGCACGTGGCATTTCGTGGTCTCGGAAGACGACCAAGCTGCTTACTGGGAGGCCAACCCCGACCAAATCGATTCGCGAGGAGAGGACCATCGATACACCGTGTTCCAGATCTTTGTGGAGTGGTTTCACCGCATGCTCGTGGGCGTGATCGCCGTCCCAATCGTCTACAACGTGCTGGCGATGAGGAAACGACGAGAACGCTACGGGCCCAAGGTTGAACGGGCCGCACAATTCTCGGCCGTGCTGCTGTTGATTCAAGCCACGGCNGGCTACATCACCGTTCGCTTTGACAACGCTGACTGGACGGTTGCGCTCCATCTGTCCTTGGCGTGCATCTTCACCGCAGGTTTGTTGTGGCAATACATGGCGATGCGGATCAGGGAAGGGGTCTCGTGGGGCTTCCTTCGAGCACCGGCAGAATTTGTGGCCGCGCAATCGGTTCGCGTGCACTCAATGACGGCAGCCGTGGGGCTCCTTCTCGTCCTGGGTGCATGGGTTTCGTCATCGGCGGGAGGGCAGTACAACCAGAGCTGTTCCGTGGGCTTTCCAAACGGTTGGCCGAAGTGCCAAGGCTCGTTCCTGCCTTCGCTTGATGGACCGGGTATTTTCATTCAGATGATTCACCGATTCGGTGCGCTGCTGGTCGGTTTGGTGTTGGTGTTGGGCGTGAGCAACCTTCGCGTCGCCTCCCGGCAAGAACCCGGAAGCGCCGAGCTCGTTCGCTTGGCTGAAATCACCACGGGCGTCTGGATGCTGAACGTGATGGTGGGCGGTTCCTACATCGTGTTTGCCAAGGTGGGTGATTTTCCAGAATGGCTTTCTCTCTTGCATTTGGTGGTTGGCGTGGGCGCCTTCATCGCCGCCGTTGTGTTGATGTTCGCCACGCGATTTGCACGGTCACACCCAGCACACGGCGCTCCCGAGGGTGAGGAGGAATGAGTCAGACGACCGACGCGTCCTCCGTACCTCACCCGGGGACGCTGACCGTGATGATGCAACTCATGAAGCTACGCGTCATCGTCCTGCTTCAAATCACGGCTTTGTGTGCGATTTTGGTCCATGACAGCCTCGCACGCCACGGGCTCTTGGACGTTGAGCGAACGTGGGAGCAAACGCTCTGGGTGTCCCTCATCACCGTCGTGGGTGGAACGCTTTCTGCAGGTGGGTCAAACGCCATCAACATGTGGTACGATGCAGACATTGACCCCCACATGCGGCGGACCATGAACCGTCCCGTTCCGCTNGGGCACGCCACCCCGCANTTCGCCCTTCTCTTTGGTTCCACCATCGCCGTGCTGGGCTGCAGTCTCTTCCTGTTGGTCAGCGCCAAGGCAGCGTTTTGGTCGGCCTTTTCGGTCCTGTTCTACGTCCTCGTTTACTCCATGTGGCTGAAGCGCCGAACCCCACAGAACATTGTGATCGGCGGTCTTGCAGGCTCAACCCCTCCGCTCATCGGCTGGGCGGCGNCNGCNGGNGATTCCATCGCAAGCACCAACGTGTTCGACCTTGGCTCTCCCATTCCATGGATGCTGTTCTTCCTCATCTTCCTGTGGACGCCGCCTCATTTCTGGGCGCTGGCGCTTTACAGATCGGGTGAATACGGAAAGGTCAACGTCCCGATGCTCAACGAGGTCAAAGGTGCAGAACACACCCTCCTGCAGTCCAAAATGTACTGCGTATTGCTGCTGATGCTGGGTTCCGTGCCGTGTTTTTGGCCCGAGTCTGGCTTGCCGCTTTTGTGGGCTTTCGTCTCCGGAGGGCTGACCCTGTGGTACGCTGCTTCGGTGTGGGCCATCGACCCTCACGAGCCCTTCGACGAGAACGGGCGCATGCCCAAGGCTGCGAAGTCCTTTTTCAGGAGCCTGTTCTACTTGGGATGGATGTTCCTTTCCTTGGTGGTGATCTCCTTCATTCCTCCGGAATGGCTCGGTTTCTTGGGCCCGCTGTGATGCGATTTTGCCCCGCCAAGGAAGAGTGCCAACCACCGTCATGTTGATGAGCGGTTCGCCGGTGGCCGACCTGCGAGCGGCAGTCGCATAGCCTGGCCATTGCGCTGGATTGCTAATCCAGTGGTGTCTCACCTCGGGAGTTCGAATCTCCCCTGCCGCGCCACTTCTCACTCGAAGAAGTCGTCGAAGTCCATGGTGGCGGCACTGTTCCGCTTACGGGCTTCCATCACACGCTTGAGCCGCTTTCGCTTCTTGAGCAGCACGGGCAGGAGGATGAAATTCAGCACGATGGTGGCCAGCAGGGCGATGCCAGAGAGTTGGAATTCTTCCACGTCCATGGCGTCGTTGAGATCCTGCAACCAGGGCACGCCCAACGGCGGCTCCGGCGGCTCTGGCTCGGGCGGGATGAGGTGTTGGTTGTAGGCCCACCAGTCGTCTTCGATGTGAACCCGTTCGATGTTGTCAGACGGATAGTTCGTTGTCATCAGTTCGTTTCCAACGCTGTCGATGGGGGCGAAGATGTAGTAGTACGTCCGGTAGGGCTGGATGCCGTCTCGGTCAAGCCCGCTTTCAATCAAGGTCCCCTGTTCGCCCGGCGACCCGATCAAGCCGCTGACCAAAGGTTGGATGAATCGGAGGTTGACGTCATCTGGGGTGGTCTCCACACGGTAAACGTTCCACGTGACCTCGCCCTGTGCTTCATGGGCTGGCCACGTCCACGTCATGGTGGCCTCGTAGCACAAAGACCAGTCCTGCTGCTGCTCGAAACATGCTTCATCGTTGGTGAACCGCCACGTGTGGCTGAGCCCCTCAAGCGTGGTGGAGGGTGGGATGGCATCTCCGCAGACCTGGGCGGCTGCACCGTCCACGCGTGTGATGTTGGCGTGCAGGAGGTTCGCGTTGCCTTCCCGGTCGATGGGAATGATGGCGTAGGAGGCGCAGATGCCGGTCTCGAGCGGAGCGGGGTCAATCCAGAGGGCGGTGTCAAGCGGGACCGAGGCGGCCAGCGAATCCAGGGTCAATTCCTCCCAGATGTTTTCGTTGATTCCACCTGCCGTCTCGGGGAAGACCGTGGTGCCGGAGATACCAGCAATCCTGTACAGGTTCCATCCGCCGACGTAGGGGTTGGCCAAATCGCCGGTTCCCGTCCAGTTCAGTTGGATTTGTCCACCCGTGAGTTGCGTCCATTCCACCCCAACGGCGGTGACGTCGGGCGTTGGCAAGACGCCCACGAGCAGAATCACGCCGTCCTTGGTCATCGAGACGTCGACCTGTTCAAAGTCGGGGCTGACCGTGTAGGTGTCAACGCCGTCGAGGAATTCCCATGTGACGCTGTCGGCATGAGGCAGGTAGCGTAGTTCAACGGTCGAGAGGTCGATGTTGTCCGGTAGAATGGCGGAAAGATTGAGCGTCACGTCCAAACTCCGCAGGCCGGGGTCGTCCGCTGATTCAGCTTCAATGTCGAGGTCGATCATCATCAGCGGGGAATCGCCGCCTCCAATGCCGTAATTTTTCCCGAGATGAGGCAGCATCATGGTGTAGGTGCCTGAGGCCTCCTCTTCGGTGATGGCGGAGCCCGTCATGTACGGTTCGTTGACGGCGACCGAATTCAGGACGTCGAATTCGACGTAGGTGTATTCGGTTTCGCCCCACGGGTCAGTGACCTGCAGGGTGAGGTTGTGATGCCCCAAACCAAAGGCTTCACCCGTCCGATTGAGCATTTGGCCGTGGCCCCAGATGTAGAACCCTTCACGCCATGTAAAATTGAGCGGTTGGGAGGCGATGGAGCCGTAGCGTGCCACCAATTCAACGTCGTCGCTGGTGAGGTAGACGTCGCTGTCAGAGTTGGTTTGCACGTAGGGATTGATGGGGCCGACTTGGACGTTCACCGTGAGTTGGTAGAGGTTGTCGCCCATGCGAACATCTTCGCCGTTCTGGTAGATGGTCGGCATTTGTACTCGGATGAGCCGGTTGTTCCCGGTGGTCGTCATGTTGAAGCTGCAGGTCGCGGTGTCGCTCGGGTGCATCAACGGAAGGAGGCACGTTTCATCCACTTCAAGCTCGTACTGCGAGTTGTAGACCTGATAGGAGACGGACACGTTCTCCACCGTCATGTTGCCGTGGTTCGCAAAGGTGGAGATGACCCGGTCGGTCCCGTAGTAGAACTGGGACGATTGTTGGCTGTGGCTCGGGTACACGTCCAGCACCTTGAGGTCGATGCTGTCGTTGAGGACCAACTCAAACGAGGCAAGGTTGTTCCAAGGGTTGAGATCACCGTACGGATTACCGGTGCTGCTGAACAAGCCGTACTTGAGCAGGTAGCGCCCTTCTTCATCGTGGTTGAAGGCTGGGAGGTTGATGTTGTAGGGGTCGGTGCCGCCCCATGCGGGGAGGTTGGAGACGGTTTTGTAGGCCTCGTCGAGCATCATGGTGTCGTCAACGTCCCAAAGTTGCCAGCCAAACTGACCCGAGAACGTGCAAACGCCGCACAACGTCGATTCGCCCTTGGCTTTGAGAACGTAGTCCGTGCCCGTGTTGAGCACCTGCTCGTCGTCGTAGACGGCCAGGTTTTGGAGGTGAGTGAGAGGGTTATGGTCGGTGTCGGCCACCACGTCCACGAAGTCGCTGGTCAGGTTGATGTTGAAACGGAATTCATCGTCTGCAGCGACCTGATCGTTTTGACTGAAGGTGTAAATCATCGTGAAAATTCCTTCAGCGCTGGCTCCGGGGGTCCACGTGTCGGATGAATCCACCGCAACGGCGGATTGCCCGGGAATGTTTCCAATGTTGAACTGACCCGTGTCGTCAAACACGGATTTGCACTGGGCCACGGTGATGTCACCCTCGCAGGCATACCACGTGAGGGTACGAGTGGCCCCCGAGGCCGAGGCGTAGTAGTTGGTGACCTCGGCGGAAAAGTCCAGCGTATCAAAGGCGGAGTACCACGCATCCGGGCGCGGCGAGAGACTGTCGGTGATGCCGATGGAACCGGGGAGGGCGGCGCTCGAAACGGGGACGGTGGCCAGCGCACCCAGCGATGAGAGCAAGAGCATGATCACAAACCCAAGGCCGGTTCGTTGCTTGGAGGTCTGACGTGGCTTGCGCTCGCTCATCACGCTTTCCTCCCGTCCGTGATTCAAAGACTCATCGCTTCGTGGGCGCCCCTTCCGTCCAAATTTCCCGAAATCGGCCCATCCCATCGAGGCCCGATGCAGGGTGGATTTTCCAACAAAAAGCGGCAACCTCATGAATTGTGCGCCGCTTGCTCGGTCCATGCGCAGGGCGTCCCTTCACAGCGAACGGGACGAAGGGGCGTTGACGGCCGTGATCGAATTCCTCTCGGCGTTCACGCTGTTTTTGATGATCTTGACGGCGTTCCTTTCCCTCGCACAACTGCAAATGGGCTCAAACGACCCTGCCGTGGACCGTCTTGACCGCGCCGCTTCCCTCGGTCTTGACCGACTGACCTCGGGCGAAGGCTGGTTCGTGCCCATGGATGAGGGACTTGATTACACCAATTCCACAGCGGACTGGCATCTGGCGTCCGCCGATGCCCTCCACGAAGGTCGTGTTCAACCCGGTTTGATGCTGCATCACAAATTGGACATGCATCGAATTTCCGCCCTGCACAACGTCACTGAGGACGGTATGGCGGCCGGTTTGGGGTTGGACGACGACATGAGCCTTCATCTGAGCATTCGTGTGCTTGAAAGCGACGACCCTCAACGGGTCGGTTTGTCGCTGTTCGACGGCGGAACCGAACGAGGCACGGCACCGTCAAGTTCGACGGCCTACCGCTCATTCCAACAGGACGGGGAACGGTTCAGCGTCGTGTTGGAGGTTCACGATGGAGGACGAAAAAACAACATTCTCGAAATCACCGAGGTGATGGTTCGGCCGTCTTCTTCGGGGCCCGAATGGATTGAAATCCACAACCCCAACGACTTTGCCATTGCGCTGAGGGGCTGGTCGTTGAACCACACCTCGGGGTCCGTTTCGAGCAACCTTCTGCTCCAGAGCGGTGTCATCTCGGGTCAATCGCTTTCCTTGTTGACCGGGGACCCCTCTTCACAGGTGGCCGGTAATGCCAGCCACGTGCTCGATCTTGGGGCGCTGGGCTTCCTCGGCGTCGGCCAAATTGACGGCCTTTCAAATCAGCGCGGTCTTCTGAGTCTGCGCTACACGCAACTTGACGAAATCACGCCAGCCGACGTCGTTCGCGTTGAATGGGGCGTAGAGGACCTCCTCTTGGTTGCGGGCCAATCGCTGGTGTGGGACGGCAACGACCGGTTCAGTTCATCTTCCTGGAGCCTCGAGGACAACCCGACTCCCGGCGAATACGAGCCGTGATTCCATCCTCCGGCCTGCTCCACCGTCCAAACACTTCATCAACCCGGGGCGTTTCCTTCCCTTTGGTCCCATGCAGCCCACAAGCGTATACACCCGAGACCGTTGCGTGACGGGCATCCACGGATTGGATGAAATTCTACGCGGTGGCATTCCCTACGGTTCCACCGTTCTTGCGGCCGGCACGTGCGGTTCCGGGAAGACCACCCTCGGAATGGAATTTCTCGTCCGAGGGGCATTGGCCGGCGAAGCCTGCGCCCACTTCACGGCAACAGAACCCTCCGTGAAACTCCTCGAAAACATTCGCCAGTACGCCTTTTTTGACATGAACATGGTCGATTCAGGCCTCATCAACGTGTTCGACATGGACGTGCTGTATTCATGGCTCGGTCTTGAGAAAGCGTCCTTTGACCTTGACGACGTTCACGCCCTCATCAAATCCATCGTCGACATCGTCAACACCATCGGAGTTACACGACTGGTCATCGATTCGGTGACCACCTTGTGCTACAAGATCAAGTCGGAGCAACTGATCCGTGATTTCCTCTTCACCCTCGGAAAGAAGCTGGCCACGCTGGGCTGCACCACGATTTTGATTTCAGAGATCACTTCAGCAACAGAAAACGCTCACTGGTCTTCCTTTGGTGTTGAGGAAGCCATCGCTGACGGCATCATCGTCATGGGTGACTCGGAACGCATGGGGCACCTGCTGCGCTTCCTCCAGGTGGTGAAGATGCGTGGAACATCGCACAGTCGGGCGAAACACGCCATCGAGTTGACCCCGCTTGGTGTCATGTTGATTCCCATGTTAAAGTGGGGGTCATCCACCGATAATTCCTCGAGATGGGGGGCGTGACCATGTTTGAACTCGACCAGATGATCGCTGAACAACTCACGCAGGTGTCGTTGGGCAGCTCCGTTCAGGTGCGTCTCAGCTCGTCCAACGCGTTTGCGGTGACCGCCAGCACCATGATTCCACTCATGCAGATGTTTGAGATGGGCGGCGTCTACATCTCCGCCAGCCGCGGGGCCGTTGAAATCATTCAGGCCTTCGAAGCCATCGGGGTGGACGTTTCAGGCATTCATTTCCTCGACCTCGTTTCATCGGGCGTGCTGGGCGGCACCGACGTGCCGTACAGCAACATCACGTTCATCGACAGCCCCATCATGCTCGAGAGCATCTTGTTGCGCACGCTTTACACGTTGCGAACGGTGAGCAATCAACGAAATTTCGTGTTTTTGGACAGCGTGAACGCGTTGGCGATCTACAACGATGATCGCATGCTGGCAGAATACCTTCACACCTTCATCAACACCTTCCGTCAGCGCGAGGTTTTGTCGGTCATCCTCAACGTCCCCGACCAAACCCCGCCCTTGGTTCTCGCCAACCTTGACACGTACTGCACGGACCTGGTTGACCGAGGACAGGTGGTCCTTCTCTGAGGTGATTGAACATGGCTCGAAAGATGACGTTTGACCCCGAGGACGAGGACTTCTTTGGTTCGGTGGGCTCCTTTGGTGTGCCCAAGTTCGACAGCGAAATGCGAGGCGGTGTGCCCCGCGGCTTCACCATGGTGGCGTTTACCGAAACCGGTTCGGGGAGCGAACTCTTCGCAAAGCAGTTCACCTCGCCAGCGGAAGAGCCGGAAAACACGCTTTACATCGCCACCGACGAAGGTCAGCAAGAAATCATTCGAATTTTCAAGAAGTACAACTGGCCGTTGGACATCAATGTTCGAACCATTGGAGAGGAATACAACGCCAACGTTCTCGAGCGGGAGTTACTCGCCAGTCGATACCGGCTGGAGGGCTTCCAGTTGGACGACATTCAGCGTCTCGCTCAAACCCGATTCGTCGACGACAGCAGTCAGGACTACCTGACCGAAGTCACCAACGAAATCATGGGCCTCGGCCCCTACTTCCGGGCCGTCCTTGACAACCTCGACTTCTTTCTGCAGCGCGAAGACCCGGCCCGCGTGGTCTCGATGGTGCGCATGCTTCAGGCTCACGCGCAAATGGTGCGAGGGCTGCTCATGATTTCCGTCTCCACCGACGGCCTCGACCCGGCGATCAAGCAGGAATTGTCCTCCATTGCGGACATGGTGCTGTCGTTCAAGGTCCGAACCATCGGTACGGACTTTGAAAACTCGATGATCGTCTCCAAGTTCAGGAACGCACCGGAGAACCTGAAAATCCTCGTGTTCCGTGTTACGCCGGAGGAAGGCATCACGCCCGAAACCGTCGAACGTATCGCTTAGACGCCGGCGTGGACCAAACGACATGTCCAAAACGGTCGGGGGTTCGGTGTCAACCATGGGGAAGCGCGCAGCCACCGGCGGCTTCGATGCGTCGGGCATTGATGCCGATGCGTGGGAGGTGCTGGAAGGCCAACTTGAGGCCACAATTCCCAACTACGACCGCGTCAACACGTGGATGACCTTGGGCCAAGACAAGCGCTGGCGGCGAAACGTCCGAAACCACGCCGAGCCCGGCATGAAAGTACTGGAGGTCGGGTGCGGTCCTGGCTCGTTTGCCGAAGATCTGGTCGGGATGGATTTGACGTGCCTTGACCCGTCCCCGGAGATGCTTGCCACCGCACAGCCGCGCGTCGATGCCGCCCGTGCGGCCCGTGGTGAAGGGCCCGCCGAATACGTTCAAGCCATCGCTGAAAACATCCCGCTGCCCGACAACACGTTTGACATGGTTTTCTGTTTGTTTTCCTTCCGTGATTTTCAGGACAAAGCACAGGGTCTCCGAGAAATTTATCGCGTGCTCAAGCCCGGTGGCCGCTTGGTGATCTGTGATGCAGGGAAAGCCAACAAGCTTCACGGGTTCTTCGGGTATCTGTGGATGAACAGCGTGGTTCAGGTCTTGGCGCGTCTCATCACCAAAGAGAAAAACCACCCCTGGAAGGGCCTCGCTGCCAGCTACACGCACTACGGCACCAACGGATACTATCGAAACATGATGCGTGAGGTCGGGTTTTCAAACGTTCAAGGTCGTCTTCTCTACCCGTTTGGTATGGCCAGCCGATTCCGTGGCACAAAGCCCGAAAACTGAGCCCAACAACGCACCCCGTTAGACTCTTAAACCCCCTTTCGGTGCCGAAATCAATAGGTGTTCTTCATGGGTATGTCCGAGGTCCTTCGAAGCATCAAAACGGCTGAACAGGAGGCTGAAAAGCGCCTCGCTGAAGCCCAAGAAGAAGCCTCAAAAATCCTTTCAGATGCTCGCCGAAAAGCCTCTGAAACGGTTCAAGATGCAGCGGATGAAACCGTCGTGTTGACCCAAAAAATCCTCGACGATGCACGCTCAAAGGCGCAGGGAGAGGCCGACCAGGTGAAAGCCACCGGCGCCCAAGAAGTCAGCAGCATCGAATCGAACTCAGCAAGCCATCAAGAAGCCGCCGTGAAGATGGTGGTTGACGCTCTTTCATCCCAGTGAGGCGGTACCATGTTTGACACGGTCGCCATGTCCCGTCTAACGGTCGCAGCCCCTGTTGATCGCATGGCGGACGTGTTGCGAACCTGCACCAACCTTGGGTGCGTTCACATCGAGTCCTACACGAACTTTGAGGACGGCGTGAACGTCGGTCAAGCCAGCGACTCCGACGAGGCCAACCACGTCAGTTCCCTGCTCGCCAAGGTGCGGGCCGCCATCTCTGCGTTCAACCCCGTGAATGCTGACGGGCCCGTGCCCCTCCGCAGGGTGAAAGAACTGCTCGAAGGCTCGTTCGCTGACGAGCTCCAGAAAGGCTTGGACCTTCTCGACACCCACCGAGATGCCGAAGCAGAACTCGAACTCCTTGACGAGCAAATCCACATCCTGCGACGCCTTGAACCGTTGAACATGGACCTCGAGTTGCTGACCGGTTCCTCTCGTGTCGAAGTCTACGTGGCCGAGACGAAAAAATCCAGCAAAGCCGCCGGCGTGTTTGGCTCCCTTCTGCAGAAGGTTGAGCTGGCCGCTGCCCCGGGCATTGTGGCCGCCGCCTGTCTTCCTTCCGAGAGCGCAGAGGTCCAGATGGCCCTGGGGGAGTTGGGCGGCAAACCCGTCCANATCCCCAACATGGGCGGTGCGCCTGCCGAAGCCCTCAAGACGCTCCTCGCCAAGCGAAGCAAGGTTGAGGGCACCATGTATTCCGCCTCGGAAGACGCCGAGCGCTGGGCTCGCAACAACGGTCGAAACATTCTCGCCATCCACGAATACCTTGTCAAAGAGGATGAGATTCACACTGCGCCCACCCAACTCGCTGTGTCCGGCCAGGCTTTTGCTCTCGACGCATGGGTGCCCTCCTCCAAGGAAGCCGAAGTTCGTACTGCTCTCGGTTCCATGGCCTCTCACATCGAGATTGCATCGTACGTCAACGACCACCACGGCCATCACGACGACGACCANGACGATCACCACGACGAGCCCGCCCCGCCCGTTGCCCTTGAAAACGGAACCGTTTCCCGTCCGTTTGAGTTGATGGTTGGACTGGTCGGCCGCCCGACCTACGGCACTTTTGACCCNACCTTCTTCCTCATGTTGACCTTCCCGATGATCTACGGACTGATCTTGGGCGACTTCGGATACGGCTTCATCATCTTCCTCCTNGGCGTTTGGCTCGGTACCAAGCCCTTCGCAGCAGATCCTGTGGTCAAAAACGGCATCACCATCCTCAAGTGGATGGGCGTTTGGTGCATGATTTGGGGCCTCTTATTCGCTGAAGGCTTCGGCTTTGTCTGGGACAACACGGGGCAAATGGGAGACGCATCCCCTCTGGCAGGGATTTACGCTTGGACCTACAACAACATCCACTTCCCTGCCTTTGTCACGGACACCCTGAACATGGGCTACACGAAAATCCCGTTCCACCGTGCCACGTCTTCCCTCAGCGAGTACGTGCTTCTCTCGGTGTACCTCGGCGTCGCCCACTTGATGTTCGGGTTCATNCTCGGTTTCATCAACGTCGCCCGAGCTCACGGCGTGGTTGCAGCCTTCTTCGAAAAGGGAAGCTGGATGATCATCCTCGCAGCAGGCACGCTCCATGTCTACGGTTTCCTCACCACCGACCAAGGTGTGTTCGACCCCACGCCCTACGCTTTGGCCACGCTGGTCGGTGTTGGCTGCCTCATCATCGGCCTCGCCGTCTTCGAGAAGTTCGGCTGGGCCGGCGGTCTCATCATGGGTCCGATTGAGACGTTTGGCCTCCTCGCNAACACATTGTCCTACCTTCGTGTGATGGGCGTCGGTGTGGCTGGCGTCAAAATTGCCGAAGTCTCCATCTCGATGGGATGGGACTTGATGTGGTCCGGATCGGGTGTGGTCGCCGTGGTTCTCGGATTCGTCCTTTTCGTTTTCATCCAAGCCTTTGCGCTTGCGTTGGGCTTGCTCTCGCCGAGCATCCACGCAGCCCGTCTCCACTTCGTCGAGTGGATGGGCAAGTTCTACGACGGCTCCGGTCGGGTTTTTACCCCGATCGGCGGTCGCACCCTCCATACGGAGGGGCAATCATAGTCCCATGGACACAAAACTGGAGGTAGAAAAATGAACAAGAATACCCTNAAAATGAGCCTACGCACNCTGATCGTTCTGGCAACGCTCGCCTTGGTCGCCCAAGGNGTTGCTGCTGCAGAAGACACGACGACCGATTCGGGTGCAACTGACGGAATGACCGGCGACGTTGGTGTCGGACTTGCCCTTGGCCTTGCTGCCATCGGTGCAGGTTTCTCCCAAGCCGCCATCGGCAGCGCTGCTGTCGGCATGCTCGCCGAAGACGGCAGCAAGTTCGGTGTCGCTTTGATCTTCACCGCTCTCCCAGAATCCATTGTGATTCTCGGTGCCCTTCCGCTCTTCTTGGGCTGAAGTCAGAACCATTTGCGTTGGGCTCTGCCCAATTGAACGAACACAGGAGAGAAGACCATGACCTTAGAAACACTTGCGAACGACATCGCTGCAGCTGCTGAAGAGGAAGCAAAAGCGCTGATTGCGGAGGCCCAGGCCGAAGCCAAGAAACTCTTGGCCGACGCAGAAGCCAAAGCCAGCGCCCTGCGAGACGAAGCACAACAGCGAGCAGAAAAAGAAGCCATGCAGATTGCACGAGAAACGGTGGCCAGCGCACGGCAGTCCAACCAAAAGGACGTCCTGATCGCTCGCCGGAAGGTGCTCGATGCAACCTTGGACGCCGCACGCCAACACATCGGCGACCCCGGTATGAAGGGTCGAGCGGCGCTGTTGAAATCCATGCTGGCGGATTCCAAGAAATTGGCCAAGGGCAAGTTTGTGATTCGACCGGTCGAGATTGACCGTGCAGCCATTTCCAAAGAAGCCGGCGACCGCAAGGTCGGCGAAAGCGTGGATGGGCTCGGCGGTTTCATTCTCGAGGCTGAGGACGGGTCGGTGTCGTTTGACATGCGATTCGACAACATGCTCGATCGGGCCTGGTCAAGTCAGCTCTCTGCCGTGAACGAAACGCTGTTTGGATGAAGAAGGTGATACGATGATGCTCGGCAACACTCCCTATGTCGTCTCACGTGCCAAGGCACGGCGACAGAAGTTGGCTGATCGAGCACGTCTGCGACAACTCATCAACCAGTCCGTGGACCAGTTGACCGTGGCCGTTGGAGACATCGGCTACCGCCATGAAATCGATCTGTACGCCGGAAAATTGTCCGGCGGCGATTTGGTTGAGGCGGCTTTGACGCACAACCTCGAAGCAGAACTGACCGAGATCGTGAACATGGCCAACAGAACCATCCGGCCACTGATTGAAATTTACACCTCTCGCTTTGAATATCAAAACGCCAAGGCGGTGTTCCGAGCCATTCACAACGAGGTGTCGGTGGAAGAGGTTGGCAACAGCATTCTTCCAGAGATCAACGACGTCAACACCCCTTGGCTCAAGGTCGTGGAGAGTTGCGACGACATGAAGTCGGCAGCGAATTTGATGCGAAGGAAACAGTTTGGGTCCGCCCTTGCCAAGGTTCCCGAGAACGGTTCCCTGGCGGACTACGAGGACGCCCTCGACCGGCACTACTACGCCGCTGCCCAGAGGGCGCTGCTGCAGTCAAAAGGTGCTCCCGCCCGTTTCCTTGCACGGTTGTTCGCCGCGGAAATCGACCACAAGAACATCGTCAACATCCTCGAGGCCAGTGCTGTCGGCATCAGCAACGAGCAACTTGTGTCGCTCTTGATTCCCGGCGGCCGATTGATTCCGAAGCGTGCATTCTCAACGATTGCCACCAGCGGCCGAAACGGCATGATGGACCTTCTACGAGCGGGTGACAAATTCGACATGGCAGGGTTTGAAACCGTGCTGGCTGAGGCCGAAGCCGGCCGAAGCCTCGATGCCGTCATCACCTGGATGAAAGCACGGGAGTACGAAATGATGCAACGGATGAGCTACCTCCATCCAGTGTCAGCCCTCCCCATCATTCACTATGTAGCGATGAAAGTTCAGGAAGTCATGGATTTGCGCCTGATCGTTCGTGGCCGATTGGCGGGCCTGTCCTCCGAAATTTTGGAGGCACACGTGCTCTGAGGTGAGATCATGGAGATTGCAGTCGTTGGTTCACCCGCCTTTACACTGGGCTTCCAGCTCGCTGGACTGTCCGATCTTTACAACCCCGAAGGAGAGGAGGACTTGTACTCCACCCTTCGCAGTCTACTCAACAACAAATCTGTTGGTATCATGGTGGTCGACTCCGCCATGATGGCCACGTTGCCCGACCGATTGCGAGATCAATTGTCGGCGTCCGTCTCCCCCACCGTTCTTGGTATCGGTACGGAGGAAGACACCACCCTGCGGGAGACCATTCGCAAGGCCATAGGAGTCGATTTGTGGAAGTGATGTTCCAACCCAAAAACAGGAGGAAGAAAAAATGAGCAATGAAGGAGTGATTTACCGAATTTCGGGACCGGTGGTAACCGCCACTGGCATGAACGCTGCAATGTACGACGTTGTCCGTGTTGGCCACGAAGGTCTCATGGGCGAAGTGATTGAACTGCACGGCGACAAGGCCGTTATCCAGGTGTACGAAGACACCTCGGGTATTCGGCCCGGCGAGCCCGTGTTGAACACCGAAGAGACGCTCTCCGTTTCCTTGGGCCCCGGCCTCCTGACCCAGATTTACGACGGTATCCAGCGACCTCTCGCCACCCTTGAGGAAGTGATGGGTGTGTTCATCACCCGTGGTGTTGACGCTGACGCCTTCGACATGGAGAAGACCTGGACGTTCGAGCCACAAGTCGCCAAGGGGGATGAAGTGGTCAGCGGCCAAGTCATCGGCCACGTCCAAGAAACCGAGACCATCGTTCACAAGATCATGGTCCCACCCGGCAAAGGTGGNAAGGTGAAGTCCATCGAATCCGGGGACTTCAACGTGACCCAAACCGTCTGTGTCCTCGACGACGGCAGCGAGTTGCAGATGATGCAGAAGTGGCCGGTCCGAACCCCTCGTCCCTTCGCCCAGAAGTACGCTCCAGACACTCCCCTCGTCACTGGCATGCGCATTCTCGACTTCCTGTTCCCGCTTGCCAAGGGCGGTGCGGCTGGTATCCCCGGTCCCTTCGGGTCCGGAAAGACGGTTACGCAACAATCCCTCGCCAANTACTCCGACGCTCAACTCGTCGTCTACATCGGCTGCGGTGAGCGCGGCAACGAGATGACCGAAGTGTTGGACGAATTCCCGCATCTGATCGACCCCAACACCGGCAAGCCGCTCATGAACCGGACGGTCATGATCGCCAACACCTCCAACATGCCGGTGGCTGCTCGTGAAGCATCCGTGTACACCGGCATCACCATCGCCGAGTATTTCCGAGACATGGGCTACGACGTGGCGCTGATGGCCGACTCCACCTCTCGATGGGCTGAAGCCATGCGTGAAATCTCGTCCCGTCTGGAAGANATGCCCGGTGAGGAAGGCTACCCGGCTTACCTCTCGTCCCGAATCGCCGAGTTCTACGAGCGAGCCGGTCGTGTGGAGACCCTCAACGGTGATGACGGCTCGGTCACGGTCATTGGTGCTGTGTCGCCACCCGGTGGTGACATCTCTGAGCCGGTGTCCCAAGGTACCCTCCGTATCGTGAAGGTGTTCTGGGGTCTCGATGCAGGGCTGGCTCGACAACGCCACTTCCCCGCCATCAACTGGCTCAACTCGTACTCGCTCTACCCACAGAGCCTCGACCAGTGGTTCCGAGACAACATCGCTCAGGACTTCCCTGAAATTCGGACCCAGATCAGCGGTCTCCTGCAGATTGAAGCCGAACTTCAAGAAATCGTCCAGTTGGTCGGTTCTGACGCNCTGCCGGTCGACCAGCAATTGACCCTTGAAGTCGCCCGTATGATTCGTGAGTTCTTCCTGCAACAGAACGGGTTCGACCCCGTCGACGCTTACTGCGACATCAAGTTGCAGTACGAGATGGCCAAGGCCATCCTGTCCTTCCAAGAAGCCGCCAAGACCGCCATGGCCGACGGTGCGCTGCTCAACGATGTCGTCAACGTCCCTGCCCGCTCCAACCTGATGCGTGGCCGGTTCGAAGAAGGCTACATTGACCGCATTGAAGCCATGGTCAAGGAGATGAACGAACAAATTGCCAACGCCGTGGAGGCCAACTGAGGAGGAGATGAAGATGACTGGAAAAGAATACCGAACCATTACCGACGTCAAGGGCCCATTGGTCTTTTTGAACAAAACCGAGCCCGTTGCGTTTGGTGAAATCGTTACCCTTCGCCTTTCCAACGGCGAGATCAAGAACGGTCAGGTGCTCGACACCTCCGACGATCTCGTCATCGTTCAGGTGTTTGAAGGCACGGCCAAAATCAACCGAGACACCGGTGTCACTTTCATGGGCGATGTGTTCAAGCTGCCCGTGAGCACCGACCTCGTCGGTCGCATTCTCGACGGTGCAGGTCGTCCTCGAGACGGCGGTCCCGAAATCGTTGCCGATGAAAAGGCCGACATCATTGGTGCGGCCATCAACCCCTACAGCCGACAGTCGCCTCACGACTTCATCCAGACGGGTATTTCGGCCATTGACTGCTGTACGACCCTCGTTCGTGGACAAAAGCTGCCCATTTTCTCTGCGTCGGGTCTTCCCCACAACGACATCGCCCTGCAGATTGCCCGCCAGGCCAAACTCAAGGACTCGGATGAAGAGTTCATTGTCGTGTTCTGCGCCATGGGAATCACCGCTGAAGAGTACAACTTCTTCCGTTCCGACCTGGAGCGCACCGGTGCACTGGAGAACGCCGTGTTGTTCGTCAACCTCGCTGACGACCCTGCTGTCGAGCGAATCATTACCCCACGTCTTGCCCTGACCGCCGCCGAATACCTGGCGTTTGAGAAGGACTACCACGTGCTCGTCATCTACACGGACATGACCAACTACTGCGACGCACTGCGTCAAATCGGTGCAGCTCGTGAAGAAGTTCCAGGACGACGTGGCTACCCCGGGTACATGTACACGGACTTGGCCATGCTCTACGAGCGTGCAGGNATCGTGAAGGGCAAGAAGGGGTCGATCACCCAGTTCCCGATTCTCACCATGCCCGGTGATGACATCACGCACCCCATTCCTGACTTGTCCGGCTACATCACCGAAGGTCAGATTGTGATCAGCCGTGAGTTGCACCAGCAGGGCATCTACCCGCCCATCAACGTGCTGCCATCGCTATCTCGACTGATGGGTTCCTGTATCGGTGAGAAAACGACCCGCGACGACCACAAGAAGGTCAGCGACCAAATGTACGCTGCCTACGCTCAAGGTCGTGAACTCCGTGGTCTGGTGGCCATCGTTGGTGAGGACGCTCTCAACGAGCGTGATAAGCAACTGCTTGACTTCTCCGGCGTGTTTGAGGACAAGTTCCTTCGTCAATCCCGTGATGAAGACCGAACCATCGATGAAACGCTCAACCTTTGTTGGGAACTCATGGCCAGCATCGACACGAAGTACCTCGTGCGTCTCGATGAAGAACTCATCAAGAAGTACCACCCAGAAAACCGCGCTTGAGCGTGCCCGCAAACCGAAACAAGGAGGTGAGAAAGCATGGCATTGGACATCAAACCAACCCGTAGCGAACTCATCAAGTTGAAAGGTCGCATCAAGCAGACCAAGAACGGGTACAAGTTGCTCAAGATGAAGCGGGACGGTCTGTTTCACGAGTTCCGAACCTTGCTTTCTGAGATGATTGAAGCCAAGCGCGATCTCACGGCGGCCTACCGCCTGGCCAAGACACGCATCGATTTGGCCAACGCCATCGAGGGCGGTCTGGCCGTTCGCGCCGCTGCCATTGCCAACTCCGCCCATCCGGAGGTCGAAGTTGAGCGTCGCAACATCATGGGTGTGGTGGTGCCGAGCGTCAGCGGAAGCAACCTGAAATCCACCTTTGCTGAGCGCGGTATCGGTTTCATTGGCTCTTCACCCTACATCGATGAAGCGAGCGATTCGTTTAGCGAACTCATCGAGAAGATCGTCAAAGCCTCGGAAATGGAGGCCACCTTGAAGCGCCTGCTCGCCGAAATCGAAGCGACCAAGCGTCGTGTCAACGCGCTCGAGTTCAAGGTCATCCCCGAACTTGAGGAAGCGAAAGTCTTCATTCAACTCCGACTTGAAGAGATGGAGCGAGAAGAAACCTTCCGATTGAAGCGATTCAAGAACAAGTGAGCACCGACGTGGCCCCAACGAGGGATTCATGGAGGATGGGCCGCACCGCAACGACAGGAGGGCATGCCATGGACCGTTCACCCGAAGCCATCGAGTCCGGCTTGCCCCACCACAAGAAACCATGGTCTCAGCATGATTTGCTGGCCTCAACCCTCAGCGAATACGTCGACGTTCTGCAACAAAACGGCGGACGGTGGCCTTCCTGGACGGTCTCATCGCCCACGGATGACATCCATCAGGACCTCATCCGTCTCAACAGCCACCTCGATCGTTTGGGATGGATGGGCAAGTTGACCAAGGATGAGCCCTGGGTTATCACCGTTTTTCCGAGGCCTGAGCGGCAGTTTCCTCGGTTCAACACCGTCCTCGTGTTCTGGTTGCTCTCGCTGTTGACGTTGACGCTGGCGGGCGATCACTGGATGTCAAAAGCCCGACCTGATGCAGGTTGGTTCCACGGTTCCCCCTTTGTCGATGCCCTTCTGGGCTACACCCTTCCCGTGCTCTTGGTGTTGGCACTGGCCTCCCAGGTCCAACGGAACGTCGCGGCTCGCTACGGCGTACGCAGCGGCCATTTGATGCCGGTCCCCGATTTCACCATCGCCCTGTACGCACTGGGGCTCTTCCCTTCCTCGTGGCTGTTCTGGCCCTTCGGGGTGTTGCTGATTCCAACCATGCCCCGAATGGATGCCAGGCCGTGGCCCCATCGAGCCTCCCTCGGTTTTGCAGCGTTGTCCGTGCCTCTCGTCCTCGGTGTCAGTGGCGCCGTCATGATGCTTGCAGGCCTCACGATGACCCCCGAGTATCTGGCGTCAAGCGCCATGCCGCTGGTCTCCAATCCGCCCCTGTTCATCTCTCTCTTCTCCACCCAACTCGTTGGAGATGATGCCTTCGTTCGCCTGCTCTGGGCTCACCCGTGGGTTCACGCCGGCGGGATGCTCATGCTGTTCGCATGGATTTCCATTCTCCCCATCCCGACGTTCCCGGGCGGTCGGCTTTTGATCGCTCGAATGGGCCTGCTCGACGGACGAAGTTCCAGCACGCAAAGCCTGATTTTGGTCACGATGCTGTTCTGTGCTTACATCTTTGGCGTGTTCGAACAATTTTCCCTCTGGTACCTCGTTTTTGCGCTGCTGCTTCCGCTGCTGTTTTTCTTTGGGACCGACCTGCGTATCCCGCTCATCCTTGATGAGACCACGGGCTTGAGTGAGCAGGACCACGGGCGCATGGGGTTCCTCTTGCTGCTCGTGGGTGTTTTGTTGCTGCCTGCTGCACAGCCGGTGCTCCATGAATCGAGATGGGACGACCCGTTGACGCACGAACTGATTGACCCGGTCGCCGCCACGCTTCAGGATAACGGCACGTGGCACTCCAGCACCGAGGTGCGACTGACCAACCCCTCGGCGCTGTCCAAGCCGTACGCCATCGGCGCCTTCCTCCAACACCCCGGCCAAGGGTGGACGGTATCATGGGATTGCGACGGTGAGAGCACGTATTCCCTTGACGGTGACGGATGCGGCGCCGACCTTCTACCTCAGCGAACGGCGTTTTTCTGGATGAACCTCACGTGGGACGGGCCGTCGCAACCCACCCGAGCGAACCTCAGCTACGTGGTGTCAATGAACGGGGGCTATGAGGTGGTTCCCGCAGCGGTTCGACCGGCCCTCGAGGTCGTCCCCGATACGAGCTGGTACGACGTTGAGGTGGGTGCATTTGTTCACCGGTGCTTGGCGCTCACGGGGGACCTCATCGATTCCGATTCACTCAACATCAGCGTGGGAGAAGGCATCGGTTCCTCGGTCCAGACCCAACTCGTGGCGTTGGTTGATGGAGATGGGTTGAACACGACCGTCGATGAGGTGCCCGACAGGGTTTGCCTTGAGGGTCTGGACCCGCTGGTCTTTGACGCATCCATGGCGTCGATCACGCTCAACAACGACACCTTCACTCCGGTGCTTCCGCCACGCCGGCCGCTGGTGGCCCATGTGCCGGAAGATGGGTGGCTCATCCAAGCAGAAGAAGGGGTTTCGTGGGAGGCTCTGCTCGGTGGGGGCGATATATTGAGCATGGAAGCCGACCACTGCCCCATCAACGCCAGCATGAGCACCCCGGCTCGTCCACTCGGGCCCAGCCCGTGGATTTGGGACCTCCAAGTCCGCTCATCGGGGGAAATCCCGATGGTGGAGGACGAACAGAACCTGACGCTGAGGGTGCCGCCGGGCGCCAACATGACCCTGTGCAAACCAGGGTTCAATCCCTATCCGGCGCTATCTTTTGTGGCCGAGGACGGACCCGAACTGTTGGTGTCGTGGATGGGGTCAACGTCCAGGTTTTGGACCTCGCCATGGGCCATCGCCTCCGACGGTACGGTGCTGAACAACGGCATGACGTCGTTCACGCTTCACAATCCCACCAACAGCAGCGTTCCTTTCCGCTTGGACCGTGGCGGGAGTTTTGACGACGATTGGGAGCACAATTGGGACGGGAACTCGCTTTCACCGGGCGACACCGTCTTCGAATTGACGCCACCCAACGCCCCGCTGGCCACCATGTGGCTTTCGTTTGAGGCGGGCTCGGTGGTGCTCCACCTTTCGAGTTATCAGTGAGGTGATGACCATTCGAATTTCGGTTCTTGGCGTGGGCTCAATCGGGACGGTGGTCGCCGGTGCGTTAGCGGCCACCAGCGCTGAACTCCACCTTCACGTGCGTGGAGAGCGCGGAGCGGTTCAGATGGTTCAGGGCCTCCAAATTTCCGGGCACGCCACCCTGAATCTTGGTCCGGAGCGTTTCATGTTCTCCTGCGAGGAACTTGCCGTGGATGACGGTCTCGTCCGTGGCTCTGACGTCGTGATCTTCGCCTGCAAATCGTACGCCCTCCCCGAACTGGCACAAACGGCGACGACCTTCCTGAAACCTGGCGGTTTGGTCTTGGCGTTGTGCAACGGACTTGGTCACGTGGAGACGCTGACTCGGACCTTTGGACCAAACGCTGTCCTCGCTGCGAGCACCACGCACGGGGCCTACCTTGTTGGTGACGGTGTTGTTTGGGCAGGTTTTGGTGGCATCGGGCTTTCCCTGCCCCCGCTCGGCCCATCAGAGGCTCAACTGGAGACGTTGGTCAAGGTGTTCACCGAGGCCGGCCTGAACCCCTGGCTTCACGACGATGCCGCGGCGTTGATTTGGGAAAAGGTCGTGCTCAACCTCGCCATCAACCCCATCGCTGCGCTGGCCGGGTTAACCAACGGTGAATTGCTCCAAAGCGATTTGTTCAACGCGTGCATGATGGTCCACCGTGAGGCCAGCCAAGTCGCCGCCATGGAACGGGTGGTGTTGCCCGACGAACCGACCTTTGAAGCGCGCCTTCGGACCGTGTTGGAACAGACCGCCGAAAACACCTGCAGCATGCTTCAGGACATCAAAGCCGGGAGAACCACGGAAATCGCTTCCCTCAATCAGGCGATCGTCGTTCTTGCTGAAGGGCACGGCATTCCCGTTCCCATCAATCAGATGCTGGCGTCCCTGATTCGTGCGTGTCATCCCTGATCAGGTCAACGTTGTAGTGCAAGCCTCTGTTTTCCGTGCGGCTTAAGGCGTCGTTGACGACGAGTTGACCGATGATGCACAGGTTTCGGAGTTCAACGATTTCACGGGTTGGCCGTGCGGTTTTCCACATCAAATCAACCTCGTCATGAAGCAGGTTCAGGCGTCGCTGGGCACGCTTGAGCCGTTGATTCGAGCGGACGATGCCCACCTCTTCTGTCATGGTTCTCACGAGACTGGTTCGGTCGTGGTTGATGGGCGCGTGCTCCCGCAACGCACCCAGACCGTCCGCTCGCCATGCAGGATGGATGCCCTCGTACGGAGGTGGTGGGTGCTGAATGAGATGCTGCGCTACGCGCTGGGCGTACACCACCGCCTCGAGCAGGCTGTTCGATGCCAAGCGGTTGGCTCCGTGCATGCCCGTGCACGCCACTTCGCCGATCGCATAGAGGTGGGGCATGATGGTGCGAGTGCCGTGGAGGTACGCCCTGCCGATGTCGTCAACACGGATGCCTCCGACCATGTAGTGAGCGGCGGGAACGACCGGGATGGGATCGCTGCCAAGCTCCAACCCCTCGTCCTTCAGCCGCCGTGCGATGGTCGGGAATTTATCCTGCCATGGGAGGTTGAGGTGAGAGGTGATCAGGTGAACGTGGGCGGTGCCGAGTTTCTTCATTTGCTGGTCAATGGCTCTCGCAACGATGTCCCGCGTGGCCAATGAGCCGTCGGGGGTGTATTGAAGCGTGAACGAAAACGGTGCCGGCGAAGGTTGCTCCTCACCTTTCTCCTTGGCAACTCTGCAAGCCGTATTCCAAGCAGCAAGCCCTTCGTCATCGAGCAGAACTGCCCCGACCCCCCGCACGGCTTCTGAGATGAGAAACGGACGAGGTGAAAGGGATGCCAGGGCGGTTGGATGGAATTGAATGTAGGCTAAGTTTTCAACGGAAGCACCCGTTCTATAGGCCATGGCCAACCCGTCACCCGTGGCGACGTCCGGGTTGGTGGTTTGCTTCCACAAGCGCCCCACGCCGCCCGTAGCCAGGACGATGGCATCGGCCT
>PBOE01000032.1 GCA_002725275.1 Methanobacteriota archaeon | reverse complement strand
TGACGTTGAGGATTTATCCTACCGTGTAAAAAAGAAAAAGCTACCAATTTCAACGGAAGAAGACCATGGTCCGACCAACATGGGATCAAAAACGGTTTTTACGACCTACGTGTACGATGGAACGAGGAGAATTTTCGTTTTCAGTGGTAAATGTGATTTCTTTCGTGAACATCTTGGGAAGGGCCCGAGCCGATGACCTGGACACAAGAAGTTGTGGCGGTTGGGTACAAAATCGCGATTGGAATGAAGAGAAGAAGATGGCGCCCACTCCGGGAATTGAACCCGGGTCGCAGGAATGACAATCCTGCATGATAACCTCTACACCAAGCGGGCTGTAGCAACTTGCCGGGGACGCAACCGCTATTTAAGCCGCGCCATGTCGGTGAAATGGGTGCCACCATGGCCAAAAGAAAGACGTCCGCGGAAAAAGCACGAGACGATGAAGAAGCGTCCCAACTCGACAACATGCTAGGGGACGCTTTTGGCGACATTGGTGCCCTGGAACAACCGCCGGAAAACCCCTCGCCTGCGCCCGAAGAGCCATCTGAAGCCTCAGCACCAAGCGGCCCTCCATCCGGTCCACCCTCAGGTCCGCCCAGCGGCCCTCCATCCGGNCCTCCTNCGGGTCCGCCCAGCGGCCCACCCTCNGGTCCNCCNAGCGGCCCNCCCTCCGGTCCTCCTAGCGGCCCTCCCTCCGGCCCTCCCTCCGGTCCACCCTCAGGCCCTCCCGACGCCCCCCCTGCCGAGGCTGAAGCCGAAGAGCAAGCCGAGTCTCCTGCCGCTGAGCAAGCCGAGCCCGAGGCCGTTGCCCCAGAGGTCGCCGAAGAGGCGACTGCTCCGGAGGTTGAAGACGAAGCGGCCGAACCAACGGAGGAAACGGCGAGCCCCGAATCCACCCCTGAAGTGGAAGAAAGCGGCGATGCAGCGGCTGCATCGGATGAACCCAACGCGTCCGAAGTGGACCAAACCACCCTCGACTTGCTGGCGGAGAAAGAGGCTGAACTCGAACGCCTCCACATGGAGAACGCACGCCTGCGCCAGTCTGTGGTCGGTGCAACGGAAGTCATTGAAGAGCTCGAAGAGCCACCGATGCCGCCGCTGGTCGAGGACAACATCGTCATCGCACCCTACATCGTGTCCGACTTCGTCCGACTTGGAAAACAGCTCGATCGAGACCACCTGGTTCGAGCCACCATGGGCTCGCTGGCCATGATCCATCCCGAACAGCCTAACGTGATGATCTCCACCAAACACATGGTCACGCTCCCGCGGATGAACGAACGAAGCCTTTGCGCAGCCCCGTTGGGATCAACCTCGCCACGCGGCGCCCCGGTTGACTGGCACGTGCTTGAAGTGGTGCTCGCATCGGTGTCGGTGGTGACCGGAGGCCCGGCCGCCGTCATCCACATGCACGGACCGCACACGACGGCTGCCAGTTGCGAACAAGACCTCGTGCTCCTTACGCCCGTTGACGAAATCGGCAAGCAGCACATCGGGAAGATCATCATCGTTGACCCGGACCCCGAACACCCCGAGGATTACCTTCGGCAGGTCGCCGAGGCCCTGAACCAAGGTGGCATGCGATGCGTGGTCGTTCGTGGAAACGGCGCCTATGCGGTCGGGGCTGACTTTGACCAAGCATGGGCAAACGCAGCCATGCTGGAGCACAGCATGGAAATCCACCTCCTGACGCGCCAGGCCAACCTCAAAATCTGATTTCTTTATACCGCCTCGTCCTTCTTGGCTGACGGACGTGTGAGGATGCTCGGGTTGGTTCCAAAGAATCCCTTCAACCCAAAGGGTTGGGTGTTGGATTGTTTATATCAACTCGGCGAACCATGCTTCCAGAGGTGAACAACCATGCAGAACGAAAAGATGTTTGAAGTTGAGATTGCAGACGCATCGGGCCATTCCACGGTCCAGATGTCCCAAAACGAAATCGCCGAGAAGGCCAACCAAACCCAAGGCTCGTGGGTGTTTGTGAACGACCAGCTGGTCAGCGCCACCGACATTGCCGAGATGAACTTGGAAGCCGGCAGCCGTATCCGCTTGATGCCCGGTCTCGTGGGCGGTCAAGACGCACCGACCTTCGTGGTCGAGATTGCCGACAGCACCGGCCACACCGAGGCCGTGATGACCCAAGCCGAACTGGCCGAGAAAGCGAGCCTGCGACAAGGTTCGTGGGTGTTCGTGAACGACCAACTCGTCGACGTCGCCGACGTCGCCGAGATGAACTTGGACGCCGACAGCCGCATCCGCTTGATGCCCGGTCTCGTGGGCGGTCAAGACGCACCGCTGTTTGAGGTCGAAATCGCCGACGCATCGGGCCACACCACGGTTCAGATGACGCAGGCCGATGTGGCCGAGAAGGCCGGCCAAACCCAAGGCTCCTGGGTGTTCGTGAACGACCAGCTCGTCAGCGCTGCTGACATCGCTGGCATGAACTTGGACGCCGGCAGCCGCATCCGCTTGATGCCGGGCCTTGTGGGTGGACGTGCCTGCTGAACCCCATGTTCGGCTCTTGGACGCCCGAGGAAGAGGATCTCCTCGTCGAGAACCTCGAGCTGGGATGCGACCTCGCGTTCATTGCCGACGTGCTTGATCGTTCAGTCCAGGCCGTGGGGATGAAAATGCTTCAACTCTACCAGCGCGGCGAGTTGGTGGTGATGGCCGTCCCGACGTACGACGCCGGACAGGAACGCTTGGGCCAATGAAAGGTTCAAAACAGGATGCGAGGTCGCCCATGACGGAGAGAGACGTATGGTTGAACTCGTTGACTACAAGTGCGCCAACTGCGGAAACCTGGAATCGTTCCACCGCGAACGAAACGGAATCAGCTGCAAGGCTTGCGGTTCCCGCATCTTCATGAAACTCCGCCGGCACGGCACGAAGCGCTTGAACGCCGAGTGATGACCATCGCTCGCAGAGTTCAAAGACCATGGTCCGGTCTATCCTTGCATGAGCGTCTGGCTTGACCAACACAAGCCGGTTCTGTTTGACGACCTCCTAACCTCATCATCGGTGATCGACGCCCTCAAACATCTCTCGCTGCAAGCCAACCCGCCTCATCTCCTCCTTTCCGGGCCGGCCGGTTGCGGGAAGACCACCGCCCTCCAACTGGTTTGCCGTCAAGTCCTCGGCCCGTCATGGCGAGCCACCACGCACGTGCTTCAAGCCCGAGACTTGGACAAAACCGCCGGTGCGATGGCCAAATTCGAAGCCTTCCTGCGGCCGGAGGGCGCCGGCTCGGAAGACACTTTGGCGGGCCGAACCAGCCTGGATGCCTTTGATCACAACATCAGTGCATCCGCCGATGCGTCTCCGCCCCCAGCGGGCGAGGAATCCATCGCTCCTGCGGNGGGTACGTTGGCCGCCGTTTCTCGCATCATCATCATCGAGGACGCNGACTACCTCGGNCACGCTCGGCAGTCTTACCTTCGGCGCATGATGGAGGAAAGCAGCCGCAGTGCACGTTTTCTGTTCACCACGCACACGCCATCTCGAATCATTGAAGCNCTCAGGAGCCGAACGCAGCACGTTCGCATGCCGTCGCTCACCCGGCTGATGATTGAGCAGCGATTGGAAACCATCAGCCAACAAGAGGGCCTGAACCCGACGCCGGGCGTCTTGGGGGACATCGCTCACGTCGCCAACGGGAATTTGCGAAANTCCATCTTTACGCTCCAGCTCATGGCGCAACGCAACCTGCTTTCCGAGCGGAAAAACATTCAGTTGTTGATGGCCAACAGCAGCAGAAGGGAGGTTCAACTCGTNTTGGAGGAAGCCCTTCGCGGGCGGGTCCACGATTGGAAGTGGGAGCGGCAGGGTGAGAAGAACACCCGGGTGTTGAAAGGCGCCATGGGCGCCCTCGATCAGATGATGTCGACCCATGATTTGGACGGACGCGGTGTCGTTGACCGACTGCATCACTTTCTCGTTGCCGGACGGACGCACTACCCTGACGACCTCCTGGCCGCCTTACTCAACGCCGTGTCTTCGTGCGATACGAGGCTTCAACGGTCAGCACAACAACGCATCCAACTGGAGGAACTCATGCACCAAATCTCAGCGATTGGCGACCGGTTCCTTCGCCATCCCGCGTCGCAACCGTCTTGAAAGGCCGCCCATCAGTGACCGTTGGGCGTGTAGCACAGCTGGATAATGCACCGGCCTCCTAAGCCGGAGATCGCGGGTTCGAATCCTGCCACGCCCGCCAACATTTTGGACAAGAGCCAAAAATCAGACCGTCTCACCACCAAGCGGAGATGGCATGGCGGACGACAGCGAGACGGGCAACCTCCTCCCCGATCCTTACGGTCACGGGTTCGCTCGAACCGAGAACCCTCTCGAACGCACCATGGAAAAATGGCAGCAGCAAGAGCAGCTGCGAATGCGATTTGGTGTGGTGGCGCGCCACCCCGCAGCGTTGGCTGTGCGCCAGTTTTTCGGCGCCAGCGTCGCCATCGTTGCGTTGCTTTCCATCATCGTTCCAAGCCTGACGCCACCCAACCCCGGCTACGTGATTTTGTTTTGGCTCATCCCTCTTCTCGCTGCCATCGTGCCTCCGGTGCTCGCCGGTGAAGCCATGTGGCAGTCAATTCAGGCGCGTATTTCGCTCCGTGAAATCGACGATGAGGCCACGGGTGGCAAACTTTCGCTCCGCTCCCAACCCGGCATGGACCGCATTTTGGAAGGCCTTACCGATGTACGTCGACACAACACGCTGAACAGTTTGCTGGCGCTCACATCGGTCTCCTTACTTGGCCTCGGCACCGCCATCACGGAAGAATCCCTCGTGTGGTACCTGTCCATTTTGGTGTCGATGACGTTCGGGTTTGCTCATTCCTTCCATTCCTACTTCACCAGCGATGCCGTGCGCCAGCAGGGCGACCTGATGCCTTGTTTGGTGCACCACGCGCCCACGCATCACCCAACGCAATTGGGCTCCATCCTCGGAGAACTCATCGTTCTCCACCTCGACCCTGACCTCTACCTCGACTGGAGAGCGTGGTTGAACGATTTCCGGTCGAGCATCCTACCGGGGTACGACAAGGACCAGTCGTGGGAGCGCGTGCTCTACATCTTGCACCTTCACGCAAAGGGTGATCTCAATGACGCCATCGCCATGGGCGAACTCAGCGAATTCATTCGTCCTGACGCCATCAAAGACGTCCTGCTCGACGAGGAGGCCAAGTTCAACTGGCGTTCACTCCAACGGTTGCTGGCTCACGCTCGCGTTTGGCAGCCCAGCGCCTTCCGCTTGCTTGAGCGGCTGCAGTTGGACCTCCTGTCCGGGACACCCAGCATGCTCCGCTCGCCGTGGCGCATGGACGTCGCCCTTGACCCCGAGTGCGAGGACGGCACGGGCCACCTCTTCATCGGCCTCAACAACCAGACGTTCGAACAGGCGGTGGCAAGGGTCGAGGTGGTCTGCCCGGGCGGAGAGCCGTTCGCTCGAGATCATCGGTTTGAACTCCAAGCGTGCCCGCCACCTCGCCAAGCGGTCAGCCTGAACGCCGAGGGTGAAGACGATGCGCTCGACTGGGTCCCTCGCTACCTTCAGCAGGGTGTCGTTCTCTGGCTGGGCGTTGCGTGGCCCGAGCGGGAAGAGGTGGACCGCTACGTCCAGGTCATCCTGCGCGATGAAGCGGGCGTGGTCATCGAATCCCGGGTGCTGCGCACCACCGTCAAGCGCGCATCGGGCTTCCAAATTCGACGTAAAAATCGACATCTGGAGCGCGCCCGTATGTGGGCAAGTCGACCTCTTCCCAAAGTGTGAATGGGCCGCAGTCCACCGAAACCCATCCATGCTTTCCTGATGGGAGAAGCGCGCACCTTATGGCGGTCCTCCACTTCGGCAAAACCGGGGGAGTTAGAGAATGGAAGCATGGGATGTTATTGTCATCGGCGACGGGCCCGCTGCGCTGCACGCCGCTGCCGAAGCAGCCAAATCCGGTGCGAGCACGCTGATGATGTCTTCCACCGGTCTAGGCGCCCCCGGCATGGCCGCTCTGGACGGTCTCTCCGCCTCGCTTCAGGAGGCGAACAACCGCAGCCATCGCGAGGACACCATCCGTTGCGGGGCGTTCCTCTGTGACCAAGATCTCGTCGCCGAAACCACCGCTGGTGCCATCAAGCAGGTGGACTTGCTGGAGCGCCGGGGTTTGAATTTCCGCCGGGATCAGCAAGGTCTCCCCATCGTCCGAAAAGGCGCAGGCCATCAACAACCCCGGACCACCGATGCCGGCAGCGCTACCGCAACCGGACTCCAACAAATCGGTGAGGAACAATGCATGCGCCACGGCGTCATCCGTCGCGGCGATCAGATCCCGTTGACGCTCGTTCACACCAAGCAGTCGGTGGACGGCCTCGTTGCGATCGACATGGTCAACGGCCGCATCATCGGCTTGCAGTGCAAAGCTCTGATCATCGCCGACGAAGGCTTCGAAGGCGCCTTCCACACGGGCGTGGTCGGTCTGGGCATGGACATGGCCTTCCGAGCCGGTGTCGGATTGCGAGACATGGAGTTCATGACGCATCATCCCTTGACCGTCAAAGGCACCAACGTTTTCTTGCCCACCGGCCTCATGCTGGACGGCGCAACGTTGCACGAAGCCTCCGGTGCAGCCATCGAAACCGACGGGCAATCCATGTTGGACATTACCGCTTCCATCAGCGCCGCCGTTCAACCGGTCCTCGACGCTCGGAACATGGGTCAAAGTGCAGCCTGGTGGGGGTCGCTCTTCCGACTTGTTCAACAACGGACGGGCATTGACATGAATCGACAAACTTTGCCGCTCGAACCCGCCGTGGGCCACACCATCGGCGGTCTGCCCGTCGATGGAAACGGCCGATGCGTCGTCGGTTCGTGGGCCCGGTGGTTCACCGGACTTTACGCCGCAGGCGACGCAGCCTGCACGGGGCTTCACGGTGCCGCTCCGCTCAGCGGTAACCGTCTGCTGGACGCGCTGACGTCCGGTACCGCCGCTGGTCAACACGCTGGTGAGTGGGTGGCGGGTCGCAAGTTCAGCACGGCCTCGGGGCTTGAAGCAGCCATCGAAGAAGCCGAAGCTGACATCTCTGCCATGACAGATGTAGGCGATGCGACCCATGTGGTTCGCTGCGGCACGGTCATGACCAACCTCCAAGCCGCTCTTGCTTCCACCTCAACGTTCACGGCGGACACGATGAACGCCCTCCTCTCGAAACTGGAGCAAATCGCCATCACCGCGGAATCCCTCCATCTCGACCAGCATTCGCTGATCGCCAACACCAACCTCCTCGAAGTGCTGCGCGTACAGGCCGCCATTCGAATGGTCACGGCCTCCGTCCAAAGCGGGCTGGCCCGGGAAGAATCCCGAGGGTCCTTCCAGCGGGAAGATTTCCCTGACACCAGCGACGAGTTCCTATACCACATCACCGTGGACCGAGAAGGAACCTTGGGCACGTTGGCCATCAAGAAGGGCGCCGGCGGCCACTGGGTCCTTCCTCCACAATGAAGAAGGACATCGCCGTTCCAGCCCCCTGCATGACCACGCTCTTTGAGCGCATTCTCTTGGGTGAGATTCCCTCCCACGAAGTGGCCAAAGGCGAAGGATGGTACGCCTTCCTCGACATTTTTCCCCGTCGAGAGGGTCACACGCTCGTGATCCCCACTCGCCCTGTTCAACGTTTGGCGGAACTCACACCCGAGGAAGGGGCCCAATTGATGTTGGGGATCACCGCTGTTCAACGCCGATTAGGGTCTCGATTTGGAACCACGGATTTCACGGTCTGCCTTCACGATGGACCGCTGGCCGGACAGGAAGTGCCGCACGTCCACGTGCACGTGCTGCCTCGCACGGCGGGCGATGGTGGTGGAACACTGATGGCCATGTGGCCGACTCCATCAGCGGGTGAACCCGATCACGCCCGTTTGGGCGCCCTGGCAGCCGAACTCAGGGAGGCGGTGTGATGAACACCCCGCCCACCGGCGAGGAGGATTTGGTGCTCAACCCCAACGCCGTTCCCGTGCTGTCGTCCTCGGCGAAGAACATGAACATCGAGAAGTTGCTGGCAGCGCCGTTGCCCACTTACGATTCATCCGTCCCCGGTTCCTTTGTATGGACAAAACTGGCGTTTTGGATGTGCCGAAGGGTGTCGAGCGTCCAATTTCGAACCGTCTCGTCCACCACGGCCGCCCCTCTCTCGGTTCGTGGGTCCGGCGCAATGTGTTGCGGGTGGCACACCAACGGTCTGATGGACCCCCTGGGTATTTTTCTTCAGCATCCAAAAGAATTCGTGGTCGGCGCACGGCACGACCTCGTGACCCGGCCGTTGCTTGGCTGGTGGACTCGAAAACTGGCGGTTCAACCCGTCGTTCGCAGGGCTGAACTGCTTCGAGGGGGTTGCAGCGAAGAGGAGGCCATGCACCTCAACGGGCGCTCCTTGCTGGCGTTGGCAAACGGGATAGCTCACGGTTTTGGATGCGTGTTGTTCCCAGAAGGCACGAGCCACAGTCTCTCCCACATGGTCCGGTTCAAAACCGGTCCAGCCCGGACGGTGCTGGCGGCCGCCGCCCTCGCTAAGGCCAACGACCTCCCACTCCCTCATTTGGTGCCGGTCGGTCTCCATTTCCGTCGTCGAGAATTGTTCCGCACCGACCAGTACATCGAGTTCGGTGAGCCCATTCCCTTGACCGACGACATGGTCCCCGACGACATGGTGGCGGCCGTCAAAGCGGGCGAATGGGTTGAACCACCAGCAGAAATCGTTCATCGCATTCGCGATGAGCTCCAGGTGCGTTTGCCTCCCATGACGCCTGAAGCCGCCACGTGGGCAGAACACCGAGCCGTCCACTTGACCGCTCACGCCGAGGCGCGCGCAGAAGGGCGTTCGTTGGCAACGTGGCAGGAAGAGGTCTTGGCGGCTCGGGAAGTTCGTGACGCATGGCCGGGCCGAATCGCCTCCTTCCCCCCTGAGCCGATCACCGGTTCTCGCTTTGACCGAGCGAACGAAGCCGCCGAACTGCTCGAGCAGCGTGGTTTGGACGGTCGCGATTTGGGNCCTCGCGGNCGCGTTTTCCGCAAGGCAANCCTNNGNCGCCTNCCATCCGCCNTCGCTTCNGTCGCCCTGTTCCTGACCCTNCTGCCCTTTTCCATCACTTCGCTTGGCCTTCAGATCACGCTGGGNCGTCTNCTCGGCGATTCCACCGATGANGGGCTCGATGCNCGGACCAGCTTCCAGTTTCTGGCGGCGTTTTTTGGATCCCTCCTCATCTGGCCCGTCGTCGCTGCGCTGTGGACGGCGGGGGTGTGGTTCACGCATGACCGTCTAGCGTCTTTGTTCGGATGGGGCTCGAANTGGTTGGNGATGGGCGTGGGTTCAACCCTGGTTGGACTGACCGTCGTGTACCTTCTNTGTTTTCCGGTGTTCTGGGCCAGCGGGAAATCCTTTGCTGCTGCGTGGGACGTGTGGGTGGACAGCAAAAAGGCCTGGACCCGCTCTCGGTTTCCAAAGGCGGAAAAAGCGCGACTTGAGCGTCTGCTGGACGAATTGGTCTCCTGAACGGTTGCATTCAAACGGGATGAGAATATCGGGTAGGTCATGACGCCCGATGAAACCGTCGACCTGCTCAAAAAGTGGCTNTCAGAAGAGCGTCTCTCCGCCAAGGCTCAGAACGACCCGCGCGCTCACGCCCACTTCTTGGTTCGCTACCCCAGCGGGAAGCAGGGCCACATGTTTGCCATCGTCGTACCAAAGGGGCGAGACTTGGTGGCCGTGTCGAGCATGACGCGGGTGGATGAAGGCCAGCAGAAGGAGATGCAGGATCACATGGACGACGAGGACAGCGACTGGTCTGAGTGGATTCATGAAAGCCGCCTCCACCTCATCCGCACGGGTGTGGACTGGGTCATCCACATGGGTCATTCNGGAGAAAAAAAGCCCGGGCCGCTCCAAGCGTTCAACGTCAGCCTGCCCATTTGGTTTGACGGTCTGAACAAGCACGAGTTCATGAACAGCCTGCGCCGACTCTGGCTGGCGAAGTTGGCGCTGATTCACGAGATCAAGTACTCCTACGGCCCCGGCGTGGGCAAACCCGGTCCCGTGGACGACTGGGCGAAATCCAAGCCGAACGGTGGAGGCCAGCCCGTGGNCGANGATGCTCGACCAACCGCTGAAATCGAGTTTGACGAGAAGATGTCCTTTGGCTCAGGTTTCGACCCGAGCGAGTGGGCCTGAATCAACCNGAAACCCCAGGGTTTTGCACGGTTGAGTGCACCGTTTTCGTCGTTCATGCGACCCGGCAAAAGATGACCGTTAGGGGGCGCGGTTAAGTATGATTAAATTCACGAGAAAGTAGAGAAGTCCGGGGTATACCTATGCGTCAAAAAATGAAATCCGTCAGCCTAGCATCCATCATGGTTCTGTCCGTGATGTCGTCGTTGTTGATCGCGTCCGTTTCGGTCAGCGCCAGCACCGTTGTGATCACCGAAGCCATCCAAATCGTGGACGGTGGGACCGCATCGGACCAGCAGGCAGCGGTCGGCTCGGACAGTTCGGGCAACGTTCACGTCGTTTGGACGCGGAACAACCTGCATCTGTACTACTCCATGATTTCTCCACGCGGCGAAACCCTGATCGACGCAACCCAAATCACCAACTCCGGACTTCACAAGATTTGGCACCCCGATCTCGCCGTTGACGAATACGATCGTATTCACGTTGTTTGGGCCGACAAGGCCGGCCAGCACGCCATCATGTACACCGCCCTTTCCCCGTGGTCTGCACCCATGGACGGCATGGCTTCCGACGACGGTACCATCACCGCCATCGACGACACCATCATCTCTCGCCGCTCCCAAAACCGAGACTGGCCAGCCCTGGACATCGACAGTCAGAACAACGTTCACATCGTGTGGCAGGACAACTACGACGAACTCGGTCGTTTCTTCAACCAGCCTCAAATCTACTACTCCATGATTCAGCCCGACATCGGCTCCGGNGCCATTGTCACCCTNTTTGANGACACCCTNNTGACGCCNATCATCGGNCACAAGGGTCACCCCGACGTNGTCGTNGACGCCAACGACTANGTNCAANTCGCNTGGGANGACACNCGNGGCGGNAANGTCGANNTGGCCTTCATCGTCGACACNTCNGGTTCNATGTANTCCGANTGGGCNGACATCTGCACCGTNATTTACGGCGGNAACTTNGCNNNCGGNCCNTACTTCCAAGGCATCAANCCCATGCTCGAAGANGGNAACATGACNGTTTACGAAACCATCTACGGNNTNGGCAACACNCTNCCNGGNGCNGCCAGCTCNGGNAACTGTCAGGGCTACAACAAGAACACCGGCCCCCGCACCACGCCGCTCGGGCAGACCCCCGGCGACGACTCCGGNGGCATTCGCAAACTTCCCGGCACCATCTACAACGGCAACACCTACTCCGGCTACTCCGGCGAGGANTGGGGCCCCGGNTCCAACTGGGCNTGNCTTTCTTGGAAGGACGCTGCAGGCAACGTTCCAGGCAACCCACCGACCCAATCCGATCACCGCTGGAACCCCAACGCCACCAAGATCGTGATTCCCGTCTCTGACGAAGGCCCCAAGGACGGCGACCCGTCCCAGCAAGCCGACGANAAGGCNGCCATCCAAGAGGCCCACGACAACTGTCTCCTCGCTGGCGTTGTGCCCGTCGGTCTGTACGGCCAAGGCTACGGTGGTGCGGGCAACATCCAGTCCCACTTCATGGACCTCGTTCAGTGCCCCAACGGCATCGTTTCNACCCAAACCCGAAACTGCCCCGGCAACACCCTCGCGAACACCGACGCTGGCGGCCAGGCTTACGAGTTCCCNTCNGGAACCGGTACCAACCAGATGGCCCTTCTCGTCGAAGCCATGGTCTACATCTCNACGAACAACTCGCGTGAGATCTACATGTCCGTTCTCGACCCCTACGCCAAGATGAACAACGACCCCAGTTTCACGCCCGGCCTCCCCGGTCACTCCGCTCAGGGTGGCACGTACGCCGANGACACCGGTGCGGGCGCTGACGGNCACCTCGTCGTGGTCAACGACACTCGCGTTACCATTGACGACGCCTACTCGTTCCACCCCTCCATTGGCGTCGACAANCAGGGCAACACCCACATCGCTTGGATGGACGGACGAGACTACGGCTTCGAGAAGGACGTGAACTACGAAATCTACTACACCAAACTCCGACTCCAAGGTGCTGGTGCTTGGGACGGTGCTGAGGAAGGTCTCTCCACCTACGCCATCAAGAAGATCAACGACACGCCGATTTCAAACGTTGAGGGCAAGAACGGCCTACCGCCCGCCTCACCCTACGCCGGAAACTCGGTTTTCCCCTCCCTGTTGACCGACGACCAGAACAACGTCCACATCGCTTGGGTTGACTCGGGCAACCTCTCTGCCAACGAGGAAATCCTCTACACCCGATTGAATCAAACCGACCTGACCGGCGACGGTCTCACGGCGCTTGACCCTTGGGAGGCGGTTGAGGTCACGTCTTGGAATTCAAACAAACTCGGGCCGAACAGCGGCAGGCAACCGGCCATCGGTATGCCGCCGGCGTTCTCGAACGACCTTGGTAGCGGTGCCCATCTTGCGTGGTCCGACACCAACACCTGCGGTGATGAAGGTAACAACAACCGGTTTACCATCTGTTATTCCCACGTGTTGACCGGTCAAGTNGACGTTGACTTTGACGAGGGNGAAACCTTCTACCACGTCATTGAACCCGGACAGCAGACCATTTACAACATGACNATGAACAACTCCACGCCCGGTCCAAAGGACCTCGTGGCTGACACGTACGGCCTCAACATCTCCGGCGTGCCGATGAACTGGACGGCCAACCTGTACTTCGCCTCCAACCACTCGAGCATCTTCCCGGACACGCCCATCTTCCTGGAAGGTGGCGAGGACATTCGATTCTACATGCGAGTNCAGGCGCCGTCCATCTACCAGGCCAACGGCGACGAACTCGCCGAAATTCGGGTAACGGCGCAGTCCTACAAGGACCCCGCCATTCAGAACGACCTCATCACGTTGACCCTGATGGACGTGGTTCACGGCATCAACTTGGACACGTCCCACAGCATGGCTGACATTGAGCAGGGCGACACCGCCATCTTCTCCATCACCATCACCAACACCGGAAACGTGCACGACGCGTTCGTGTTCTGGGACCCCAACAGCCTCGAGGGCCAACAGGAATGGTTGCTGCCCTTTGGCTGGCAGGTCAACTTCCCAATTCGTGTTGAGCTCGACCCCGGACAGTCCGTGACGAAGAACCTCGAAGTCTTCGTTCCCACGTCCGAAGACCCGGGTGCGTTCGTGATTTACGTGAAGGGTTGGTCCGAAGGNGAACCGATCAAGTCCGTCGAGAAGGGAACGTACGACATTCTGGAACTGGGCGTGTTCGTCTCGATTCGCTCGACCGGCAACATTGTGTTCGCCGTGGACGACCGTTCATCGCAGGTGAAACCCGGTGAGTGTGCGTCCTACGACGTGGATGTCACCAAGAATTTCGACAGCGGGGAGCTNGTGTTCGCTACGCCCGGTGCGCCCGATGCCAAGCCTGACGGTGTGGCCATGGACGCCTGGCGAGTGGAAAACTGGGTCGTACTGGTCGACTTTGCCAACGCCACGGGTTCAGCGGACGCCGGCGACGGTCTCGGCGACCCCATCGCTTGGACCATCCCTGCCAACGCAGAGAAGATCACGAAGCGCGTCACCGTCCACGTTTGTGCTCCACAAAACGCCACGGCCGGTCTCGGCCCCGCCATTACGCTCAAGGGGTATTTGGACGGCTATCCCAGAATCTCTGATTCCGCCATCCTTTCCACCAACGTGGAACACGTGTTTGACCTCGATGCCGGCGTTGNCCCCGCCGTGGGCACGTCGATGAACGTGAACCCCGGCGACCAGATCACGCTGCCCATCACCGTGACCAACGAGGGTAACGGACCGGACCGCTTTGACTTCCGCTTGGCTCGGGTCACCGACGCCTTTGGTGTTGATGTCATCTGGGACATTGAGATTCCACGAGAGAACCTGCAGGAACTTTCGCCCGGGACCTACCAGGCCTTTGACGTTCTGATGAACGTGCCCGCTCGTGTTCCCGCCGGCGAGTACACCGTGGTCCTCCAAGCCTTCTCCGAGGAAGTCTACCCCGACGCCAGCGGTCGTGAAACCCGTATTCGTGATACCATCGTGCTGACCATCACCGTTGACGAATTCCACGACATGCAGATTTCGATGGACTCGTCGGTGGACAACGCCGTGAAGACGTCGGCCCCCGGTCGCGTCGTTCGTTTCACGCTCAACGTGACCAACAACGGCAACGTACCCGATGTGCCCACGCTGAACAACCACACCGCTCAGCGCGACGGCGACTCGCTTCTCTGGGCGGAACTGCCTGGCATGAACCAACTCAGCAGTTGGGACGTGGACTGGTTCATCATGCGTCAACTCAGCGCCGACCTGGTCGTTGAGGAACCGTGCACGGAAGTGATGTCAACCGATTCCTCCTATCCGGAGGACAGTTGCATCTACCTCAAGGACCTCGATGAATGGCGCCTGCCCGAAATGATGCCCTACGAAACCATCACGACGGTGGCGGCCGTCGAGATCGGCACGGACGCTAAACTCGACACTCGAAGCATCGGTCTGAAGGTCGTCTCGAAGTTTGGCGACATGGAGAACGACGGCGACCACGATGACTCGCCCGCCTGGGACGGCGACAACCTCGACACGAACGAGTTCATTGTCACGCTCCGACTGCGCGCACCGAATCTCGAAATCTCCGAGATCATCATGCCACCGTCCAACTCGGCAGAGGTTGACGCCACCATCCCCATCGGTATCATCCTGCAAAACACCGGAAACGTCCACGCAACGGACATCGAGATCGTCCTCTGCGAGTACGGTGAAGTCAACAGCGAGATCACCAACGAGCTTCGAGAGAACGGCTGCGACGAAGAGAACGTGGTCATGCGTCAGGTCGTAGGAGCGCTTCTCGCGCCGGACGACACCGAAGAGGCCAAATCGATCGAACTTTACCTGCTCTACCCGGTTTCTGCCGGTAGCAAAGGCGTTTACGTGGTCGTTGATCCAATGAACGAGATTGTCGAATCCGACGAAACCGACAACGTAAGGCCGATTCCGGAAGAACTGCAATCCAACAACCCGGTGCTCGACATGGCCAGGGAAGTGGTCGGTAAGACCGCCCTGCCCTTTGCCGTTATCGTGCTGACCATCGCCTTGCTGGGCGTGGTTTACCTCGTGGGCAAGGGTCGACGAGACGAGGTCAACAAGCGATTGGCTGAACAGTCCTCGCTCGTTTCTGTCCTCGCAGACGAAGCTGACAACTGAAGCGCATCACTTGGACTTCGGTCCGAGGTACCAGCGCAACTCGGTGTTGAGCGGAGCGGCAATGACCTGGCCTGAGCGGCGTGCAATTTGCTTCTCCAGTCGGGAGCGAAGGGCGGTGATGACGTCGCCCACATCGGGATGGCCTGCAAGTTCCTGCTGCACGAGGGCGGTCAAATCGAGGCGGTCCCCCGTTGCTTCGACCATGGTCTGGATGATGCTTCGCTCCTCGTAGGATTCGAAGTCTGCCTCAACCGCTGCTGATACCCGTTGGCGAACGTGCTGATGGAGCGAGATGAGGGCGTCCCGTTGGGCGTCCAAGTCTTCGAGAACGGAGGCGAGGGTTCGCATGTGAGCCAGCCCTTCAGCGACGGCGATTTTCTTGCGACCACTCAAGGATTCAGCGACCGGGATGGAGGCCGTAGGGAGGCTGCTGGAGAGTCGCATGGGGCCTCCAGCAGGCAATTTACGCTCTTCGCAGCGAAACAGATCCGGGCCGATGTCAACGTGAATCGACATGGCTCGTTCGACGGCGTACACGGTTCGTGGTGGACCACCTTTCTCGGACGGTACTTTGCGTTTCGAGACCATGCCGCCTTTTTCCAATTCTTTGAGATGCTTGACGACAGCCGGTTGGCTCACACCGATGAGTTCGGACAACTGCATGGGGTAGTGAGGTTCCCTCGCCAAGCGTTCCAGAATCTGCCGGCGTACCTTGTTTTGGAGGAGGTGCAATACTTGATCGATGTCCGTCACGCTTCTCAACTCGAGGTTGGGTAGTCGACCCTCCTCTATGAACGCACCGTTTCCTTACTGCTCGTCCCAATCTTTCCACGCGTCGGCGTTTCCAGCGGGTTCGGTGGCCGCCGAGGGCCGCTTCTTCGTCGTGGAGGTTCGCTGGACCGGCTTGGGTTCCGCAAGCGGCACACCTTCGTCCCATGAAGCGATGGCGGCGGCGTTGGCGGCGTCCTGAATGGTGTCTTCGGGGGTCGTGGTTTGGTAGCGCTCGGTTTTGGCGTGTTCCTGCGCCCCTTCCACATCACCGCGCATCAAGGCGTAAACCTGCTCGGTGGTGAGCAACGAGCCAGCAGCGACATCTTGCATGCCGTCCACAAACTGCTCGGACGGCTGGTGTTCGGCCGTGTCCGAGAAGGGCGGTGCGACCGCAGGTTGTTGAGGCATCTGCTCCTCTTGCGTGAACAGCGTGGGGTGGTCGGGGTTGACGTCGGTGATGGGAATGAGTTGCCCCTCAGGCCCCACCATCATGACGCGCGGTGCTCGGCTCGGTTTCGAAGCGAAGTACACGACGAGGGCCAGCGGAGTGGTGAGTATGCCGAGGCAGCACATGGCGCCACCAACCACCAACCAGGTGGACGACAAGAGGTCGTTTTGGATGGCGTCGATGGGGACCAACCAAGCGGTGCTTTCCGTACAGTCTTCCTCGCACTCGATCACGAGAGCGTATTCTCCGCTTTCGTTCAGCGTCCACGAAGCGCGTTCAACAAATTCCGTTCCGTCGGCGGCCATGACCTGCCAGTCGAGTTTGCAGGCCTTCTCCGTCAGCGCTTCGCCGACGAGAGCGGACCCCTCCACACGATGCATTTCAACGCTCATCACGGGTTCGCTTGGGAGTTGATACAGCCGGTAGCACGTCCCGTTGAGTTCCCCCAGGGCGTGGGTGCCCGCACCCGTGTAGGGTTCGTCATGGTGCTGTTCCCTCGGGTCCATCGCGGCGTTGATGCTGTCCGACTGGCTTGACATCATCACGGCGCCGAGCAAAATCATGACGCCACCCGCGATGGCAAGGCGGAACCCCCACGGGGAACGCTTCGCAGGTTCGGGTGCTTGCATCATCGCTTTCCAGACCCTCTTCCTCCATAAGGCTCGCTGATGAACTCAGGCCAAGCCGATTTCGTTCAGCTTCTCGGGAAGGTAGGTGTCGGTGACGAAGTCCAAACCGTATTTGGCCAGCGATTGCTGTTCAGCTTTCTTGCCGAGCTCCAGCATCATGTTGATCTGATCTTGCCACCATCGGTCGGCGAACCTCGGGTCGGAGAGTTCCGCGTTGAGGGCGTCAACGTCCCTCGATGACAAGTCGTCGCTGGGCAGGTCGTAGGCTTCAATGTCGTCGGCCGTGATGCCGAGGTAGGTGGCCGTCGGTGTGGCCAAATATTCGGAAATGTGCGCCGTTTTGATGGCGCCGTAGGCGATGGAGGCAAAGATCCTGAACGACCACGGGTCGCCGTCGAGGAACACCACCACCGGCAAGTCCCACTCTTCGCTCATCCGTTTGAGGATGCGCCGGGTTGAACGAGCTGGCTGTCCTTTCAGGTGGACGAGGGCGCAGTTGTAGTCCTCATCAAACCCGTTTTCGATGAGACGGTCAAACATACCGCCCGTCTCGATGGCCATGATGAAATTCACCTCGTGCTCGAGCAGTTCGATCTTTTCCTCCTCCACGTTGTAGGGGACGCCGTACCCTGAATCACCCACGTCGTCCCGGGCGTTGATGCGCATCCATTCGCCGCGTCGGTTGCGCTCGCGGATGGTCACGTTTCCGATCATCCGAGCGCCATCCTCCTCCGGCCGGAGCTTGAAGTCTTCACGCAGGCACTGCGTCACGACTTCCAAATCCTCGGCAAGGTTGTTGGATTCGTTTTGCGAGGAGAACTTCCCCAGGCCCCAACTCTCCGAGATGTAGTACATCTCTCTGAGGGTTGACGACTTGTTGGTGTTGATCATTTCTTCAATGAACTCCACAACGTGAAGCGCTCGCAGCAGTTGCTTGGCAGAACCCAAGCTGGTTGCATCTCGAACCGACCGCTTCTTGCCGTACTTGTAGACGCCGAGGTTCTTGTCAAATCCGATGTTGTTCTTGGTTCGAACGGGAAGCGTCATCGTTGGAGGTTCGCCCTTGACGATTTTGTCGTACATTTCCGTGACGACTTCGTGGAGGGCCGCCTTGGTTTCCTCGGGTGTGTGGCTGGCCGACATCATGCATCACTCCCGAACCCCATGAGGGTTTGTTGGCCCGACGGTTTCGGTGCCTCATCAGCGGGGGCCTCCGCGGGTTTTGACGCCTTGACCTCGCTCGCTATCGTTTCAGCATCGTCGCCACCCTCGCCGTCTTCACCCGATTCACCTGAAGCCCGCGCCTCCTGACGTCGTATTTCCTCGAGCAATTTTTCGTCCATCTTTGAGGCCCCAATGACCTCTTGACTGCCGCGATAGAAGACATCCGTCTCCGTCCAGTCGCCTCGCTCAAGGCCGCTCAACGCGTAGGTGATGGTCGTGGTTTGTCCGGGTTCCAACGTGTCGAGTTTCCACGCCCACACGCCCGTGGCTTCCTTTCGTCCGCCCGTGGTGTTGTTCTCCATGGTGGCGCCGTCGCGCTCGGGCCACGATGCCAGCAGCGTGTAGGCTCGCGCTCGAGACGTGTAGTTGAACAGCGTGATGGTCACGTCCGTCATCTTGGTCGTTTTGTTCCACTCGGTGGTGCTTTCTGCGATGACCGCTCCCATGATCCTGGTGATGGACCCTGCCAGGTCGGGCACGGGACGCTTGAGAATGGCCGCCGACTTTTCGGCGATGGCCGGGATGATGTCGTTGACCAGTTCGAATTTCTCTTGCACCTTGACCATCTTTTTCTTTTTCTCGAGATGTTTGCGAAGACCGCGCCCCATTTCCAGCATGGCCTTGCGCACTTCGTCCATCACCTCGCCGTTGTCGGCGAGGGCTTCCTTGGCTTCAGAGGTAAACTGGACGTTCGTGCTGGCGAGGTGAACGAGAATGGCCGCAGGGCCTTTGGGCACGCCCCGGCCGCCGGCTTGATCCAGCCCGTATTGACGCCAGTCCACCGATTCGATGGCCTTGGTCAGCAAACAACCTCCCTGCTGATACATCAGCGGCACGCGATTGGCGAAGCGAAGGACCTCCACCGGTTTGTCCGCTGCCATGCCGTCCCCGAAAATCAGGCCAACCTCAACCTGATAGGGGTTGCCTTGGGACACGGTGGGGGAGCGCGTCATCGTCGTGACGAACCTCGAATCGATGGTTTTTGACAGCCCTTTCTTGATGAGCAATTCCTCAATGGGCGAAAGGCAGTTGGTGGGTGGGTTCAGCAGTTTCACCGGCTTACCACCGAGGTGGCGTTCTCCCTGAAACGCTTCCAGCAGGGCGCGAATTTGCTCCGGCTTCATCGATTTGGGTTTGGCTTTCTCCACGATTTCAGCCGCTTCGAGCAATTGCTTGGCTGCTCGGGATGAAACGCCTGAGAAATTCTTGTACAGAAACGACGTCATGCGGCTGTCCGTGGATTCGCTGCACATGCGCTGCAGGGTGCCGAGATGAATACCGTGGGGGTGGGGCTTGATGCTCTCCACTTTTCGCGGAAGGCGCTCGGTGACCCGCGGCCAGTGATGGACCTCGCCGTCCGGGTCCTCGAACGTGATGTCAGCGTGTGGGTTGACGATGCTGGTCATGCGCAGGTACTGGTAGACGCTTTGCCGGCCGCGCTGGTACTTTGCCTTCATCCGGCAGGTGATCTCCAGGCCGTGTTCTTTCATCTCGCCGTTGGGAAGTTCCCAGAGTTCCCGGCCCTCGTTGGTCTTCGTGGCCTTGTTCTTTCGCGTGTCAAGACCGATGTCGACGATGGCCGCTGAGGTCTCGGTGGCGATCTTTGAACGAACGTGGGTTTTGCGCCCGGTGGTCAGTTGACTGTACATGACCACGCCGGTGATGCCGATGCCTTGCTGGCCGCGAGATTGGCGAATGGCATGGAAACGGGATCCGAACAGCAGTTGCCCGAACACCTTCTCGATGCTTCGTTTTGGAATCCCCGGCCCGTTGTCTTCGGTTTGAAGTTCGACGATGTTTTTCTTGTCGTCTATTTTGGTGATCTTGACGCGTATATCGGGCAGGATGCGAGCCTCTTCGCAAGCGTCCAGCGAATTGTCAACGGCTTCTTTGACGGCCGTGATGAGGGAACGGGTCAAGGAGTCAAACCCGAGGAAATGCTTGTTCTTCTCAAAAAATTCTGAAATGGCGACTTGTTTTTGGTTGCTTGCCATGCGTTCTGCGGTCCCTGCCATGGGCGTTCACCTCCACCGGTCCTCCTCCGTCTTGACGACGTCGGGCCGACAGATGACCTCCTCCGTCCTTTGAGGGATTATAATCTCCGCAGGCGGAACCGCATGAAGAAGGGCAAAAAGCAGAGACAGCGAGGACTTCCGCTCACGCAAAGAGGTCGGGTGCCCACATGCTGATGTGGCCCGTGAAGGCCGAAGCAGCGACGGTCAACGGACTGGCGAGGTAGAGTTTTCCGGGACCGCTTCGGCCCTGGAAGTTTCGGTTGATGGCCGAGACCGTCACTTGCTCGGGGGTGATGGACACGCCGGGGCCCGCGCCAATGCAGGCACCGCAGCCGGGATCGATGAGTTTGACACCCACCTCGAGGAACAGGTCGTGCCAACCCATGCGCTCGGCCAACGCTTTGACCTGCCCCGAGCCGTACTGGATGTAGAAATCAACGCCTTCCTTCACCGACAGGCCGGCGTCCTTGGCCGCCTGACAGACCTCGGCGTAGTAGGCAATGTCGTCTTCTTTCCCGGCGGTGCAGGAGCCACCGTAAGCGATGTCCACAGCGACGGTGCCGATGTCGACGATGTTGGCCCCGTTGGTGGGGTCGCTGGGGATGCCTTCGTCGGGATTGCCGGGGTGGGCCACCATCGGCACAATGGAGGAGAGATCGATGGTGTGAACCCCGCCGTCGTAGTGAGCGCCTTCATCGGGGGCGACCATGCGAGCGCGTTGTTCGGCCTCAGAGAGGTGCGGTTGGGCGTTAAGCATCCACGTCATCAACGCGTCGTCGGCTTCGCAGATCCCCGTTCGACCGGAACACTCGGTGGCCATGTTGCACAGCGTCGCCCGTTCGTCGATCGAAAGGGTCGCCAATCCCGGACCACCGAACTCCATGCTGCGGTTGAGGGTGAGTTCCTCGCGAGCGTGGTCGGCGAGGATAGCGAGGATGACGTCCTTGGCCGTGCATCCGTGATGGAGTTCGCCCACGAGCTCGAAACGAATGGATTCGGGGACCTTCACGAAGGTGAAACCAGCGCTGACCAAGTTGGCGTATTCCGTGGCGCCCACGCCCCACGTCAGGGCGTTGGAAGCGCCGCCCATGCAGGTGTGGGAGTCCGTGGCCTGAATGAAATCACCAATTTCGATGAACTCCTCACGGGCCACCTGATGGCAGATGCCCGGCGACACGCCGTCAACGGCCGAGTAGTCTCGCACGCCCGTGTGCTGCTGGAAGGCCACCTGCAGGTCCCGCAGCGTCTGCACCTTGTGCATGAACGGAACGAATTTCGGGTTGTGCTGGGCGTAGAGGAGATGGTCTTCGAACACGGCAAACTTGTCGGGGTTCGGCAGGGTGTAATCCTCACCGTACTCCTCCTGAAGGAAGGTGTGAACCTGGGCGGTGGTGAACTCATGGGAGTAGCCGCCTTGGACTTGGGCGATGACGGGGTCGCCGGGTTTGACGCACTGCCCGTCGGGCTGACCGACCAAGTTGCGGCTGATGATGTGCTCCGCCATCGTCATCGGTCGCTGGCCGGTGTCGAGGGGGTCGAGGTCCAGTTGGCCGGCCGTGAGCGCCTTGGCGAAGGGGAACAGGCCGCCGTGTTCAACGATGAGTTGGGTGACCGGGTCGTAGCGTCCGGTGAACTCACCGAGGGCGATGGACTCACCGTTTTGCAGGCGTTCAAGCATGGCGTGGTCGCCCATCAGTTGACCGAGGTTGATGTTGTTGCGCTCGTGAATGGGGGCGAACGAAGCGGCGATGACGATGCTGATGCCGGCCCANCGNTCGCACTGGGCTGCNGTTTCTCGGCTTGAGCCGGTNCCTTTGCGCTGGCCGGAGACGATGACTTCGAAGTTGCCGTCCTTGAGGGCGTTTTCTCGNAACACGCGCAGCCCGTTGTGCATCAGACCGGCGTAGGCGTTCTTGGCGATCTCAGCGGGGTCGTGGTCAAAGCAAACCCAGGCCGGCGTCATGACGTCGGTGTTGATGTCGTCCAAGAGGTCGTCAACGGTCAAATCCTCCATGCGAAGGTCAAGACCGTCGTAGAGCTGTTGCTTGATGAGGTCCAAATCTTTGGTGAGGAACAGCACGCGTTTTCCGGGCGTCAACGCGACGTGTTCCGGCGGCCGGTTGCTTGCCATGTCCCCCCCTCAGCCTTGTCAGGCATCAGCCATTGATAACCGGTTCGGGAACGCATCGTGNNNGNGAACTTCGCCNNACGCCTCAACCGNTGTCTCGCTGAANAGTCGCAACACGACCACGCCCGCCACGATGAGGCCGATGCCGACCAGACCTGCGACGTCGATTTTCTGGTCGTAGAGGACGAAGGAGACGAGGGTGATGGTCGCCACGCCCACGCCCGACCAGACGGCGTAAGCAACGCCGATGGGAATGGTGTCCAACGTAAGGGAGAGGAAGTAGAACGCCGCCGAGTAGCCCACCAGCACGACGATGGAGGGCACCAGGCGCGTGAACCCCTCGGTGGATTTGAGCGAGGCCGTGGCCAGCACCTCGGAGACGATGGCCAGACCGAGGTAGACCCAGTTGTTCACGCCACGGTCTCGNGCTTCGCGTATTTGAATTCGCGGCGATGGCCTCCTAAGGAAAGAAAATTCTCCTCAGCAAAGGGTAGCGTCTGACAAGACCCACTGCAAGGCCTTCCAACGGCTCTGTCGATGTACAGGGATTCAATGGCCTACCAAGATTGATGGGGGATCGGTAGATGCCCAATACAGAACAAAGAAAAGAGCAAGTAGGGGGATGAGAAGAACCAAACCCAAGGCCCAAGGCGGATTCATTACAACAAGCGGTAGAGACGCTATGAGCCCCGTTCGTATTGGTGAAGTTGGATAGTTTCGTTTGGCGTTTGCAGAGCTGTTGTACGCACCGAATGCTATCCCGGCCAATTCGTTGATCACAAACAGGATGATTGTTGATTGAACGGATGCGAGTAAAGCCTCCTCCAACACGTAATCGTCATTCCAAAAATGACCTCCTACCCGTTGGTCGTACGTGACGATGACCACGGTCGACACCATGACAGAAACTGAGAAGGCGGAGACAGTGTATTTTTTTTCCTCGTTTACCACAAAATAACGCAACAAATAGAGGAGATATCCAACCAAACTGTACATCACAATGGGTGGAAAACCTTCACCCTCTGGTTCGACAAATGCAAACTCCATTTCCCAGGAGAAAATCATCATCGAAACCAACAGTGAACTCAAGGCGATACCAATGTTCATCCGATTGGCAGCCACACGCTCAATCGGTAGTCATCTGATTTGAAAATTATCCCAACAAAATAGAATCCAAACAACGATCACAACGATTCTCCAAAGGGTCATGAAAACAACAGACACATCACCTCCACAAAGTTTCATGAAGTTATCCGAAAGTTGTTCGTATCTCCCTTTCTGATACACAGGGGATTTACTGGGTTGATACAAACACTCCCGTCTCGCCCTCTTTTTACATGTGCCAAAGAATGGGTGCGAGTCACGAGAATGCCGAGTCCTATGCGATGACGCCCGCTCCGATGATCAACAGTAACAACATGAGAATCATCCCCACCGCGAGAGCGTTAAACACCAAGGAAAAAAGGAGGCGGATTCCCTTCTCTTCGATCCTGTTGTAGGGGTACAGTTTGATGACCTCTTCCTTTCCACCTTTGATGCCGAAGACGGGTCGAAAAAGAGATGCCCGTCTGGCGATTTCAAAGCAAATCATCACGCCTACAAAGACGACGATGGTTCCGATGGTCATGGAGATGTAGTACCCCAAACCGATCAACGCGAAGAACGCAATCGGGAGGAACGTCAGGTGCATGTGGACGATGTAGGCGGGATAAACCGCCTCGTTGAGGTAGGCGAGCCACGTGCTCGGTTTGTTGAGGAGTTTGGACGCCCAGCTGAAAATAAAGAGGCACCAGAACCAGGCGTGGAAGGACTGAACCAGCGCAGCGATGGTTGGTTCAACTGCAAAGGCATTGTAGCCCTCAGCCACCCACCCTCCTTCGTAAATGTGAGGGGTTTCGAACATCTCGCCACCGATGAACCACATCACAGCCAACACGGGCGTAATGACAGTGACGGGGATTCGAATGCGGTCGATGGCTGGAAAGTAGTCCTCCTTGGCTGCGATCATCAAGTATCCAAACAGGAAGTAGAGCATGTAGCGAGGAAACTCCCACCACATCCCCACTTCTCCGAATCCCCACGGCTTGAACAACACGTTGTTGAGCGAAAGAACGAGAGGTGGGAGCAAAAGAAGACCCATGCCGTGGCGAACCCTCAGTATCGCACGCGTCATTTGGACAATTTTACCATCGGGATGGCGACGTACGTGCGAGAACACGGGCGTCAAAAGAACGGAATAAATCAAGAGGTTGTAGATGAACCAAAGGTGACCGTACGGCATGTCTTCGTGTCCGGGAAAGAGTTCGAACAGTCGAGCGGTTGTACCCAACGGTTCAAAGATGCCAAAGAAGAGAATGTAGGTCCCAAACAACAGGGGAATTCCAAGTCGCGAAAAGCGTTCTTTGACGTAAACGCCCCAGGTTCGCTTTCGAAAAGCGAACGCTGTACCCATCCCTGAGATGACAAACAAAGCCGCCAATCGCCACTGATGCATCACGCCGATGATGAAGTACAACGGGAGGTTGAGGATCTCCAAGCTGCTGTCTTCACCCTTGAGTGTGCCGAGCGAAAAAACAGCGTAATGAAACCAAATGAGCAGGCCAAAGAGAATGACTCTCAGCCAGTCAACATCATGCCGCCGCATGCTTTTTCCAAAAAATTGGGTCTAATAGTTGTATCAACCAACAGCCGAATTCAGGTGTGGTTCACGGTTTTGTGAGTCAAGCCTTTGATGTTGTTCCATAATTAGATTTCATCGTAAAATTAGATTAACTTGTTTGAGGCTTTCTACGGCATAAATTAGGGAGTGCTCGCCGATGACCGTGTACGGAGATCTAACCTACGCTGTCGAAGTCGGCATGGCGCTGATTGTCGTTGGATTGGGTTTATGTGCGATTTTCACAACAAGAATATCTCAAGAATTGAGAAATGAATTGCTTCTCATTGGTGCTGGCTTACTGGTGCCGTTGGCCATT
>PBOE01000031.1 GCA_002725275.1 Methanobacteriota archaeon | reverse complement strand
ACGGAATTTCACGACGCAAACCATCCGGCGGACGCAAGGTTCAGGCACGCGGCAAGCGAGCCACCGAAATCTCCACCGAGAAGCAATTCGCTCTCGTGGGCGAGCCCAAGCGCAAGATCTACCGCAAGACCGGTGGGAACACCATGGTCCGAGTGATGGCCGCCAATCAGGTCAGCATCAACAACCCCAAAACCGGTAAGACGACCTTGGGCACCATTCACAGCGTGGTTGAGAACGCTTCGGACCCCAACTACGTCCGTCGAAACATCTTGGTCAAGGGTGCTGTGATCGAGACCGACAAGGGTCGCGTCCGCATCACGTCCCGACCCGGTAAAGACGGTGTCATCAACGGCGTTTTGCTCGAATGACGGCGAGCGACGGCTTGAAGAAAGCACGTCGTCACCGTTCCTGTGAGGCGAGACCATGGACCACAACCCCGACCGACTCTGCGTGTGGCCGGGGTATTTCGACATGAAGCGCTCTCGGCGTGCTGGCCGCCGGGTTCCCAAGGATTCGTCCGTTCTCAAGCCCGACTTGGAGGGCCTGTTCAATGCAGCACGGGCCGTTGGCCTGCGCAAGATCAAGCGCGAGGAACACACCTCGCACCCTCGTCGTCCCCACGGCCGTGAAGGACGCCTCTGGGTGTCTTCATCCGGCGCGAAGGAATCCATCGGGGCAGGGAGCAAGGAAGAGTTGCTCCAACTCATCGGTGGTCAGTGGCGGGAAATGCAGCGCAATCAGCGTCAGGCCGCCGTTCAGGAAACAGCACGCGGGCCCAAGGCGGGCGACCGACGGGCGCGCTCTCAACGCAAAAATACACAGCAGCGAAGCGGTTTCAAGAAGCGCAAGAGCTTCAAGAACCGCTGAATTCCAAAACAGAAATTGATAACCTTTGAGGGTCATTTCTGAACATGCGTTCCCTCGTTTTGCTCAGCGTGTTGCTGCTGTGTTCGTCCGGACTGCAGGGTGACCTGACCGCTCAAGCGGACGAACCCGAGACCGTGGTGATCTCCGTTGACAGCACCAACCTTCGCTTTTCGCCGTCCTCCGTGACCATCACGGAGGGCGACACGGTCCGGTTCTTTTGGAGCGGCCAAGCCTTGCCGCACAACGCCGTGGAAAACAACGGCGTGTTTGATTCGGGCGAACCCGCTCGAGCCGTTGACTACAGCTTCACCTTTGAGCGCGGCATGAACGGCACCTACGATTTCGTTTGCGAACCGCATGCTTCAGCGGGCATGGTTGGCCAAATCGTGGTTGAGCCCGCTGCACCCCTCAACGAAACCAACGCGACCGAGGACGTGGAGCCGATGACGATGGACACGCCGTCGGTGTCGCTCGTGGCCACCGTTGGCGTACTCGGCCTGGCTTGGGTCGCCGGCCAGCGCCGTCAGGGCAACGGGTGAAGCCACCCAAAGACGTCCTCTTCGGTTTCGTTCTGGATGCCTGTCAGGGCGTCGTAGAGTTTGACCGTCGTGGCACCGGGACTTCCGTCGCCGTAGACCTTCTTCACACCGTCGTGGGTGATGGAACCGATGGGGGAGATGACGGCCGCCGTTCCGCAGCAGAACGCTTCGTCAGCGGTCATGGCAAAGTCAGCGGCGACCTTCCCTTCGACGACATCGTGGCCGAGGTGTCGAGCCAGTTGAATGATGGAGTCTCGCGTGATACCGGGAAGGATGGTTCCTGTGAGTTCGGGGGTGTACAGGACGTTGTCCTTGATGCAGAAGAAATTGGCTGCACCGACTTCCTCGATGTCGGTGTGCGTTTCAGCGTCGAGGTAAATCACCTCGGCGTAGCCCTGGGCTTTTGCTTCCTTGCTCGGTTTCATGCCGGGGGCGTAGTTGCCAATGGCTTTGACGCCACCCGAACCGCCGGGGGCTGCGCGGTGGTGGTGCTCGGAGATGAGCAGGTCGATGGCGCTCATGCCGCCTTTGAAGTAGGGGCCAACGGGCGTGACGTAGATCAGGAAGGTGTAGGAGGGCGCCGGTGAGACACCCAGCACCGGACCGCTTCCCATCAAGAGCGGTCGAACGTACATGGCGCCTTTGCCCGTGGGCGGCACCCAGTGCTTGTTGGCTTCGACGACCTGCTCCACGGCGTCCACGAAGATGGATTCGGGAACGGGCGGCATCTTGAGTCGGTCAGCGCCCCGTTGCATTCGTCGAGCGTTTTCCTCGGGCCTGAAGAACACGATGCGGTCCTTCGAGGTGCGGTACGCCTTCATGCCTTCAAAGAGGCCCTGCCCGTAGTTGAGCACGCCCGCAGCGGGGGACATCGGAACATCGCCGTAGGGGCGCAAGTCGCCGGGCATCCACGGGTCCTCCGCCGTGGTGGTGGTGAGGTACATCGTCTCGGTTGGTGTTAAGGAAAAGGTCAGGCTGTCCCAATCAAACGATTCATCCATGCGGCCCCGCTCCTGTCAAAATGAGCCATTGGAATGAGGCTTTCAAGGGTTCCTCTTCCAATCAATGCCCTTCGAGGGCGTTTCTCCATGTGTGCTCGTAGATGGGTTCTAATGGGGTGAAACGGTGAAGTAACTTGAGGTCGCCGTATGGAAGGTCGCATGGGGATTGTTAGCGGTCGCTACCGCTCCTCTTCCAGCGATGCAGAACCCTCCGAACCGCAGACCGTCGTGGAACTCTTTGGGCGATGCGAAGACGGGCGTTCGATCTGTTTACTCGTCCACGGTCTTCGCCCGTCGTTTGAGATTGCTCCCATCGGTTCGTGGGACGCTGAGCAGGGCGTTCCCTCCTTCGTCGAGGACCGTTTGGCTCACGTCCGGGCCATGGAGAACGTGGTGAAGGTCACCGGTCCGGTGGTCAAATGGACGCAGTTGGGAGACCGGCCGGTCTGGAACATTGAGGTGGACCAACCTTTCCACGTTCCCGCCCTTCGCAAGTTGCTCAAAACCCGTTCCTGGCAAATTTTCTCAGGGGACATCCCCTTCGTGAATCGATTCTTTCTCGACGGTGACGTTGGGATGCACGTTGCTTTTTCCGGCGAGGTGGTTGACCGGCGAAGCGACGACGGACCGGCCCTGAAACCCGAGGTCGTTCAGGCGGGTGGTGGCGGTCGCTACAGCGTTGACCTCACGGTTCGATGCGAGGTGGCCGACGTGCGCTCCACCGAACCGTTTGCGGTGCCCTACACGTTGTTGTCGTTTGACCTTGAGACCAGCATCGAACACGAAACGGTGCTGTGTGCGGCGGCGTGCGTGGAGCACCTCGGCACGAACGAACGGCAGGTCTTCGAGTACCGAGGCAGCGAAGCGGAGATTCTCGAGGGCCTCACGGCCACGGTCCAAGCCACCGACCCGGACATCATCACCGGGTACAACATCGACAACTTTGACCTGCCNCGTTTGGCGGNCCGGACCGGCGTCCTCCAGCGCGGGCGAGGTTGGGAAGGGACAGCCGATCTGTTTGGNTGGGGACGAGCACCGCGGCTCGAGACCGAACTGAAGCGGAATCGAGACGCCCTGGTGCCCAAGCGCCAGAGCAACCGTGCATGGAACCTGTCGGGGCGCGTGGTGATGGATGCGTGGTGGCAAGCACGTCAAACGCTTCGTCCACGGCGCGAAACCTTGTCCTTCGTCGCTTCGTTNCTGTTCCCCGACGATGAAGACAAGCACAAAATGGACGTGGACGCCTCAAACATGGACGAGGAATGGGCGCGTCGTCCTGACGAGGTGATGGCGTACTGCGTGAGGGATGCCGAGCTTCCGCTGGACATCCTCGGGGCCATTCAAGCCGTTCGTCGCAAAGAAGCGGTCGCNGCGGTCGCCAAGGTGCCGTTTGAAACGGCGGCCAACGGGAGCACCAGCCAGCTCATCGATTCGCTCGTGATCCGTCTCGCCGACGCACAGGACGTGGCCGTTCCACTGACGGGGTCGGCCGAGGCCAAGGAGGGTCAAATCACCGGTGGCTACGTGCACGACGTGGAGGCTGGACTTCATCCGTGGATCGCCGTTCTNGATTTCAAGAGCATGTACCCCTCCATCATGATCGGTCACAACATCTGCTACACCACGCGCATCGATCCCGCCCAGCCTGCACCCGGGGAGGGGCGGTACCACACCTCGCCCATCGAGAGCAAGTTCCGTTTGGCGGAAGATCGCAAAGGCATGGTGCCAACCCTCCTCGAGGACTTGATGGCGCAGCGTGACGAGCACAAAGCGGCCATCAAAGCGGCCAAGTCATCAGGCGACGCCCCGGCGGAGGCCTTCCACGACGCCATGCAGTACGCCGTGAAAATTCTGATGAATTCCTTCTACGGGGTCTTCGCCAGCGGCTTTTACCGTTTCACGCATCGAGATTTGGGCTCCTCCATCACCGCATGGGCCCGGCAGAACATCAAGGGCATCATTGCCGCCGTTGAGGCCGAAGGGCACGGCGTGGTGTATTCCGATACCGACTCGATTTTCGTTCGTTCTCCCGTTGACCCCGAGGCGCCGCGCCAAATCCCCGAAGACCTCCGGGCCCTTGCCGAGCAGGGCGACGCTGAGGCCACCTCGACCGTGGCGGCTTACGACGCTGCGTGCCAAAACATGGTTGATTTCGGCACCGGTTTGGCCGCGAAATACAGCCGTGACTCGGCGGTGCTCGAGTTTGAGAAGGGGCTCTCCGTGTTCTTCAGTCACGGCGCGAAAAAGCGGTACATTGGACAAGTCGTTTGGCCGTCTCACGAAATGCTCGTTCGAGGCTATGAAACGCAGCGGACCGATTCCTTCAGCTACCTGACCGCCACCATGAAGGAAATCTTCCGCTACACGCTGGCCGACCAAGGCGACGAACTGGTGGCCTACGCCAAACAGCGGGTGGAAGCGCTTCGTACGGGCCAAGTACCCGCCAGCGAGGTGGTGCTGGCGAAATCCTGCAAGGGTCGCGTCGTGCGAACCCCGGTGAAAACGGCGGCGGACGTCGATTTTACCAAAGACTACAGCAAGCCCGACAGCATGGTCCAAGTGCGCGTGGCCAAACAACGCATCGAGCGTGGTCTGGGGTTCACGACGGGCATGAAGGTGTCCTACGTGGTCACCGACGCCGCCAAGCCGCCGATGGCCGCCGTGCCGTGGCCGGACACGGAGGAGGAGCAGGCCAAGGTCACGTACGACGGGCGGTTCTACGCCGAACGACTGGCGGCGGCCGTTGGTCGAATCACCGAAGCCTTCGGTTGGGAAGCCAAGGACCTCATGGCCGGCAACAAGCAAACGAGTTTGTTCTCCTTTTAGCCCGGCCGGACGAGGAAGCCCTTTTGATGAACGAGCCACCACCTCCCTCCATGGGAAGCCATTCACGAACCCTCATGGTGGTGGGGCTGATGCTTTGTTCTTCGCTGGCAGGATGCATCTTCGAAAGCGGTTCGAGCGACGAGGACGAAGAGGTGCTGGCGGTGTTCAGTTTCAGCCCGAGCAAGAACATCAAGGTCGGCACNACGGTCAGTTTTGACGCCTCGAGTTCCACTCCCAGCGACGGCTCCTTGACCTACCGCTGGAATTTCGATACCGAGGGCACGATTGACATCGACGCCACCGGCTTGACCGCGACGTGGTCGTTTGACGAAGCCAAGACGTACAAGGTGACCCTCGAGGTTTCCGATGGCTCCTCGACGTCCGAACAAACGCGGGACATCACGGTGTATGCGGAGAGTGCANAGCCGCCCACGGCGGAGATCACCCAGTACGCCGACGACGAAGACTGTGAAGACGACGAAATCACCGAAACACGCCACATTCTGGTCTGGATTTGTGCTCGCGAAAAGAGCATCACCGACCGCACGGTCTCCGAGACCACGACCGTTCAGCTTGATGCCTCNGACTCCACGCCGGGTGATTCTCAATCGCAGTACATCCCTGAGGACGGCTACACGTGGGACTTGGATCTCAACGACGACAAGGACAACGACGGCGACCCTGAAAACGACGACGATCTGGTCGGCTCAACCGTTGACTGGAGCAACGTAGCACCCGGCGAGTACGAAATCGCCTTGACGGTGAGGAACAACGTCGACATGACCGACAGTTCCACCATTCGCGTGTACGTCAGTTACGCCGGATATTGGAGTGACTTCGAAATCGGCGGCAACAGCAGCGGCAACGCAGCAGAGTTGGATTTTGATGCCATCATCCATTACGACAAAGAAGCAGGGAACACCATCGTCAAGACCCAAGTCGAGTTGGAATACCCCAAGCAGGACGACGACTGTACGAACATTCCTGGGGCCAACAACTGTCGAACCGAACTCAACATCTTCGCCTACAACGAAGAGGACGAAGAGGCCTCCAACACCACGTCAACCGACGTGGAATCCCGAGATGACGGGGATTGCGATGACGAGCAAGACTGCATTCACNTGAAACTCTCCGGCTACATGTTTTCCGACACGGAATCCACCTACGGCGACGGTGAATGGACCATGAAGATTCAAAACGACCGCGTGAACGATTTCAACATCGATCAGTTCGTGATCCGCCTCTATTACAAGTGAGGTGACCCTGCATGCGACGCACGCGAATCGTCGCCACCATCGGGCCTGCTTGCGACGACCGTTCGAGTCTCAAGGCCCTCATGGAGGCCGGCATGGACGTGTGCCGCCTCAACTATTCCCACGGCGAACCCGACGACAAAACGGAGCTCTACCTCACCATTCGCGACATCGAGGACGAGTTGGGTCGACCGACGTGCATCCTCGCAGATTTACCCGGTCCCAAACTCCGNCTGGGCACCTTCCCCGACGTNGANATGTTGGAGGAAGGGAGCGAGATCACCCTGTTGTGCGGNCGAGCGTCGCTGGANACCACCAACGGAACGACCTTCCCCGTGGAGTACGACGGGCTGTCGGCTGAACTGAAGACCGGCGACCCCATCTTGCTGTCTGACGGGCTGATCCGCCTAACGGTGAAGTCGACCGAAGGCAAAGCCGGGGGTTCGGTTCGGTGCGTGGTGGAGGACGGTGGGCCCATCAGCAGCCGAAAGGGCGTCAACGTCCCGGGCACGCTCGTCGACCTCCCCGCCATTGGACCGAAGGACAAAGCGGCGCTCCAGCACGCCTTGGAAAACGGCGCTGACTACATCGCCGTCAGCTACGTTCGGACGGCAGAGGATTTGATGCCGGCAAAAGAGGCGGTTGAAGCGGCTTCCATGCACGTGCCCGTTCTGGCGAAAATCGAGCATCCGGTGGCGCTTGAAAACCTCGACAGCATCCTTGACGTCGCCGATGCGGTGATGGTGGCACGCGGGGACCTGGGCGTGGAAATTCCGCTCGAAAACGTCCCCGTGGTGCAACAACGCATCATCGACAAGGCCCTCGAACGCGGCATGCCCGTGGTCGTCGCCACGCAGATGCTCGATTCCATGACGTTTCAGCCCCGCCCGACCCGTGCCGAGGTCAGTGACGTTTCTACGGCCATCCGACACGGCGCGACCGGTGTTATGCTCTCGGGCGAAACCGCCTCGGGCAAGTTTCCGCTGGAGAGCGTCCAAACCATGGCCAGAATTGCAGCCGCCACGGAAGACGGTCTTGACACGCACGAATTACGACCCACCGCCTTGGCTCGGTTTCGCTCAACGCGAGCGGTGGCTCATGCCGGGGTTGAGTTGGCGCGGGAGGCCGGAGCCGCACGAATCGTGGTGGCAACCGAACACGGGACCTCAGCCCGGCTGGTTTCGGGCTATCATCCCGCCATACCGGTGACGGCGGTGTCGGATCGGTTGCGAGCCCTTCGTCGGACCTGCTTGCTTCCCGGCGTGGATGCGGTGCTGTGCAAAGAACACGATCGCGGCTCGAACACCATGCGCGAGGCGGTCGACCGTTTGGTGCTCCAGGGACGCATCCATCCAGGTGATCGCGTGGTAGCGATTTCGGGGAGTCCCTTGGCAATGCGTGGTGCGACCAGCACCCTCCGCCTGTACAAGATCGGCGAGTCCGGTGAGATTCTCGACACCCAATGAGACAAAAACGACACATGGGCCGAAAATACAGGCCTTGGTGGGTATCGCGCTCTTGATATAGGGGGTAATGGTCGGAGCGCTTGCTAAGGAGCGATTACCATGCCATCACAATGGGAAGACAGAAGCAAGCCACACCGCAACATCGTGTTTATCGGTCACGTCGACCACGGAAAGTCCACCACCGTTGGACGTCTCCTCCTCGACTCCGGCCACATCGAAGAGCACGTGATTGAGAAGAACGAGAAACTCGCTGCCGAATCCGGTAAGGCCGGTTTCGGTCTTGCGTACGTCATGGACGGACTCAAGGAAGAGCGCGAGCGTGGTATCACCATCGACGTCGCTCACAAGGAGTTCTTCACCCCTGACTACTACTGGACCATCATCGATGCTCCAGGCCACCGCGACTTCGTCAAGAACATGATCACCGGTGCTTCCCAAGCCGACACCGCCGTTCTGCTCTGCGCTGCCAACGACGGTGTCAACGCCCAGACCAAGGAGCACGCTTTCTTGGCCAAGGTGTTGGGTGTCAAGGGCCTCATCGTCCACGTCAACAAAATGGACATCTCCGGTGTCGACTGGGCCGAAGAGAAGTACAAGGCCGCCTGCGCTGAGGTCTCTGGCCTCCTCAAGATGGCTGGCTTCAAGCCCGACGACGTCCCCATGATTCCTGCCTCGTCCCTCAACGGCGACAACGTGTACAACAAGTCGGACAAGTGCCCCTGGTACAACGGCCCAACCCTCTTCGAGGCCATCAACGCCACGCCCATGCCCGACAAGCCATCCGACAAGCCTCTCCGCTTGCCCATTCAGGATGTCTACAAGATCTCCGGTATCGGTACCGTGCC
>PBOE01000030.1 GCA_002725275.1 Methanobacteriota archaeon | reverse complement strand
ATCGAAATCCCCAACTCCAATCTCGTCCGGGCCAAAATCATATGAAATCTGCAGGCCCGTGTAGAGCGGTAAGCCAGTGAAAAACACAAGCACGAGAAGAACGGGGAGCCATCCTTTGTTACCGCCGCTCGGGTAGAAGCGGGCCCATCGCTGGTGCTTGGCCAGTTCGGCGACGACGAACCAACCAACAAGGAGGAGCACNGGATAAATGTAGCCGATTTCCAGCCAGTCCTCGTACACGAACAAAGAAATCCAAGCGATAATGCCGAGCATCATGCCCTGCATCACCGCTTGCACACCGGACGAACTTGGCCTCGAATCGGACGACCACTCCCACACCATCTCAGCAACCAACGCCACCATGATGATGCTCAAAGAGAAGGCATAGCCGAACTCCGAGTCACAATAGGCAAAACCCAGCGGGAAAAACCACAACACCCAACTCAAATTATGTGAAACATAAGCGTCCATCTCCCGTGCAAAGTGAGAAGCGAACAAGGCTACACCAAGCAGCGGCAACATGGTGGAAAGGTTGCTCGGAAACTCATCATTACCGTCCCACTCAAGAATCTCAAAGAGGAACCATGCCACCGAGATAATCAGGCCCACAGCGAACAGAATGGAACGCGCTTCGTTGACGAACTCTTTTGCGCGACCTTCCAGATTCGAGACCGGGGCAAAATATGCAACGAGAGCAATCACGCCGAACAGTGGGGTGACCATCTCAACATCGATGGCGTCATCGATCAGCACGCACAACAGACCCGTTCCGACAAGAATCAACGTGGCGCCAAGCGTAGCGGCAACACCAAGGCCGAATTTCATGTTGTACGCTTTACTGAACAAATACCGTCCGTTATCGACGGGATCAGCCGCCGATGCCCCGACTGTAAAGGATGTTGGAAACGCAATGTTGCGCTCGTGCGCAGCGATTCTTGCGTAGGACTCGTCCGTGATTCGGCGACCTTGACGGTGCGTCTCCAAACGACGCAGGAACGCTTCAGAATCCATGCTATCCGGTCGTTCCGGCTCGTTAAAGCGTTTATCCCGTTGGATATTGTAGTCAAAACGGCGGGTTTATATTGACTACATAATTCGGAGAATCATGGCACGCATCGTCGCTGAAAGGTGCACCTGTGGATGCAAGATGAAACGCCTCTACACCCGTGCAGAAGGCGGGAAAGGATGGGAGAGCGTTGGTTGGTTGTGCACCTACGGTTGCGGTTGCGTCAGCATGGACGAAGCTTGAGAAGAAGGGGAATGCTGCAGCAACTGAGGTGAGCATCATGGACGAACGCCAGCTTTCCCTCAGCGTCACCGGCATGTCCTGTGCGGCGTGCGTGGCCTCGGTGGAACGGGTGCTGTCCAACGTGGACGGCGTCGCCGCCGTGAGCGTCAACCTCCCGCTGGAGAAAGCGATCATCACCTTGGGCGCAGCGACCACCGACCAGGACCGTACGGCCTGCATGGTGGCCGTGGAGCGAGCGGGATTTGGTGCCAGCGAACTCGTGCCAGCGCTTGAAGCCCGACGGACGAGCGAGGAGGACGTGGCGGCCCAGCGCCGAAAGGTTGGGTTGGCCTTTGCGCTGGCCGTTCCGGTCTTCCTCCTCTCCATGGTCATCGACGACCTTGGCTCGCTCGGACCGCTGGATTTGCGATTGACGCTTGCGATGTTCGCCGCCCTGCCGGTCTACGCCATTTCAGGCGCTGATTTCCACCGAAACGCGTGGGCGTCGCTGCGACGAGGAACCGCCAACATGGACGTGCTCGTGCACCTCGGTACCACGGTGGCCATGCTGTGGTCCTCTCTGGTGACCCTCGCCCCGTTGTTGCCCTTCCTGCCGGTGTTCGTGGGCGAAGCCGGCCACGTGTTCTTCGACGGCGCCGCCTTCATCATCGCCTTCGTTCTTCTCGGAAACTACCTCGAAGCCAATGCGAAGCTCAAGGCCACGGACGCCGTTCACAGCCTGATGCGCCTGCAACCGAAAGAAGCGTGGGTGGTCGTGGACGAGGGAACCGTGGCGACACCGGTGGACGAGATCCCACGCGACACCCTCCTGAAGGTTCGGGCCGGTGAAACGGTGCCGCTGGACGCCCTGGTGGAGGAAGGGACGGCCACGATGGACGAATCGATGATGTCCGGTGAATCCTTCCCGGTGCGCAAAAACCCGGGCGATGCCGTGACGGCGGGCACCGTCGTGCTCGACAGCACCCTGCTCGTGCGCACCACGGCGCTGGTCGGTGAAACCATGCTGGCGAAGGTCATCCGTTTGGTGGACGAAGCGCAGATGGGGAAAGCCCCGATTCAACGCCTGGTCGACCGCATCTCGGCTGTTTTTGTTCCGGTGGTCGTCGTCGCTGCACTGCTGGCGGCTGCTGTTTGGTGGTTCATGGCCGACACCCTTGCACCTGACAGCGCCATGTCGGCCGTTGAGATGGCCGTCATGGTGCTCGTATCCACGCTGGTGATCGCTTGCCCGTGCGCCCTTGGTTTGGCGACGCCCACGGCGTTGGTGGTGGGAACAGGGCGTGGTGCTCGGTACGGCTTGCTCATCAAAGGAATCGAAGCCCTCGAACAGGCCCACGCCACCACGGCCGTCGTGCTCGACAAGACGGGAACCATCACCGCAGGTTCGCCCCGTGTCAGTCACATCGAACTGCTCGACAGCGACGTTCAGGAACTGCTCTGCTTGGCCTCATCGCTCGAGGTGGAATCCACCCACCCCCTCGCTGGAGCCGTTCACACGGCATGGGAAAACCTCGGCTACGACCGCCCCGACGTCAAAGACGTGCAAACTTTTCCCGGGCTGGGCCTGGTGGGCAACTTGGACGGTGAGGCCGTGGCCGTTGGAAACCTCGACCTGATGGAAGAATTACTCCACGACCTTCCCGATGATGTGGAAGAAAAAATCGCCGTACGCGCCGGCCGCGGGACCACGGTCGTGCTGGTGGCCAAAGGCCAGCGTTTGCTCGGCTGGCTCGAGTTCAGCGACCGCATACGGGAAACATCGGAAGCGGCCGTCCGCCGTCTCAAGCAAGCGGGCATTCAGGTTGTCATGCTGACCGGCGACCGAGAGGAAGTGGCCCAGACCGTCGCAGAGGCCGTGGGCATCACGGACGTGGTGGCCGGGGTCAAACCCGACGAAAAGGCCGACCACGTGCGTCGTTTGCAGGAAAACGGAGTTGTGGCGATGATCGGCGACGGCATCAACGACGCCGCTGCGTTGACCGTGGCCAACGTGGGCATTGCCATGGGAGCGGGCAGCGAAATCGCCCTCGAAAGCGCCGACATCGTGCTGGTTCGGGATGATTTGGCCGACGCCGTCGCCGCCCTCGAACTCGGCAGGGCCACCATGACGCGCATCCGAACGAACCTGGCTTGGGCTTTTGTCTACAACATCATCGGCCTTCCGCTGGCCATGGGGCTGTTGTTCCCGTGGACTGGATGGCTGCTGCCGCCGGCCTTTGCCGCCGCCGCCATGTCACTCTCTTCGGTGAGCGTGGTGGGCAATTCCCTCATCCTGCGAGGGTGGCAGCCCGCGGCAAGCCTGCGGTCGGGAGAAATTTGAGGCTCAAGACCCTTGAGCGCGTCGCTCCAGTTCCTCGTCAAATTGTTTCCACAACGTCTGCTCGATTTCGTATCGGAGTTGAGGTTCAAGGGTCTCGCGAACGCTGGCCTCGATTTGGTGCCGAAGTTGCTGTTCGGCGGTGGCCAGCGTCTCCATGCGGACGCGCTCGGCATAGGCGTCCACCTCCTCACGGGTGTAGACCTCGCCCATGTCGGAAAGCGCACGTTCGATGCCCTCCTGGAGCAGGAGGTCAAATTCCTGCGTGAGACGATTGACGATGCCCAGTTCCCACACCTGAACGGGTTGGGGAACATCCATGTTCGACACGGTGTTGCGAAGCGTCTGAACCACGTTGCCGGGAACGTCTTCCCCCATGTCGTACCGTCGGGCACCGGAAACAAAGCCGACCAACGCCTGAATCCACGAAGCCTGCGAAATCGTGGCGCCGCAACCCGGGCAGTCGGCCACCGAACCAGCCTCGACGGGGTCATCCGCGGACGGCGAAGTTGCTTCGACCCGCTTGGCCCGTCGCGTGGTTTTGCCGGGTGGCAGGTCCAGGTCAAACGAGATGCTGGTGCCGAAGGTTTTCTGCCCACCGGGCTTTTTCATGTTGAGAAATGACCCCCTGTGGATAAAAATATATGCCCGGAAACGGCGAAAAAACCACAAAAAAGGCGATTTTTCTGCCTTTCCAGCCCTACAACCACCGCTGCCCGGGGGGGGTGCACCCGAGAAAAGCCTCAAAAAGCAGGCTTGACTCATGCCGATGTGGGCACGAAGACGCACTACCTGACCATCAACGGCATGACCTGCGGATGTTGCTCGGGTCGTGTGAATCGCGCCCTGGCGGCCAACCCCGAAGTCCTCCAGAGCATGATCTCGTTTGAATCGCCGCGAGGGGCGGTTTTGACCACCGACGCTCTGTCCACCGAGGACGTGGTGGCGATCGTCGCCTCCACCGGGTTTGACGTCTCGGCCTGACGTCACCCCCATCGGCGGTTTGAAAGCCGCTCGTCGCCGCCCACAGCCTGCGCGGGGGTCGCCCAGCTTGGTCAACGGCGGTGGGTTTAGGTCCCATTCCTTATCGGTTCGCAGGTTCGAATCCTGCCCCCCGCATCTNCGCAGTNNCCCGTNTTNCTGTTCNTNTCCGNAGGGGTAAGCCCATGCACACCAACCTCTGTGCCAACCTCACCGACGATGAGGTTCAGACTGTTGTTTGATAAGGAGGAAGCATGAGGCCGGCTTACCGCGGGGGTCGCCCAGCTTGGTCAACGGCGCTGCGTTCAGGTCGCAGTCCTTATCGGTTCGCAGGTTCGAATCCTGCCCCCCGCACTCCAAAGCCAAAGGATTCGAACTTGGTCAATGACAACCAAGGTAGGTCGAAACCTGCCCTCTCCAGGACAGCGCTCAGCGTGCTCATTACCCGATATGAATAAACGCCGGGAACATGTTTATACCCAATTTTTCATGGTTGAAACCATGAAGAAAAGCCTTGCCGTCATGATGGTCCTGCTCCTGGTGCTGTCCGGATGTTTGGGATTCGGAGAGGCTGAAGAAGAGACCGTCGAAGAAAACACCAACTCCGGCGTTGACACCGACGGCGACGGTTTGCTCGACATCTACGACAGCGATGATGACGACGACCAATGGAAAGACATTGACGAACTGAACTGCATGAGCGACCCGCTGGACGCCGCCGATGTGCCAGTGGATACGGACGGGGACTATTTTTGCGATGTTCAAGATGCGGACGATGATGGCGATGGGTTTGATGACGCAGATGAACTGCAATGTCAAACGGACCCGCTCGACGAAACAAGCACTCCGTCCGACATGGACAACGACGGTCTTTGCGACCCCTTGGACGATGATGTGGACGGGGATGGCGTGGATAACGAAAACGACTCGTCACCGGAGAATCCTCAGCGTTGGGGATCAGACGGTTGCGTGGATGAAAGCGCCTACAATTTTGACGAACGTGCAGACCACGAGGACGGGACATGCTTCACGTTGAGTGTTGCGGAAACCGCCGTGATAGAGGGCATGCAGCATGGTTTCCATCTCGACGACCATGTGCTTGACCAATATCTCAGGGTAACCGTAATCTATGATGAAAGCCGAGGAATGAGCTCGTTCAAGTTTGAGTCGTTTCATTACGGGACGGAAGAATTCGAGCACGCCACCACCTATTTGCGCGACGGAAACGGATTCGTCCAAGTTGAACATGTGAGCGTAGAATACGACAATTATGGGCAACCGACCGGGGACCTTGTTGAGGCCAGCTACCTCGTGGACGACATTTACCACCAACCCCCCGACATGCTCGCTGATGTTTGGGCGCACTGTGAGTTGGAAGACACAATTTGGTACTGCGCCATGATCTACCGAAACGATCACACCCACGAGTTATCGCTCAACAAGAACAGCGAAAACATGCGGCTTCGAAACTTCGTCTGCGACGATGGTTCGATCATAAAACTCAGCGATGTGAACGACGGAACGAAGGATTGTACCGATGGAGAAGACGAACCCGTGTACTTGAGCACGATTTCGTACGAATGCCTTGACGGTACAACGGTGCCTCTCAGGCTGGTGAACGACGGAAACGGCGACTGCCCCGACGGAAGCGATGAACCAAATTTCATCACGGCGATTGTCTGCGATAACGACCTGACAACGGTTCCCAGTTACCGCGTGAACGATGGGACACCCGATTGCGATGATGGCAGCGACGAACCAGCGTACGATCTTGATGACCTGAGTTCATTCACCTGCGACGACGGAACCGTGGTCGGCATCAGCAACGTGAACAACGGTGTTCTTGACTGTGAGGACGGAACCGATGAGCAACCGAGTCATGTGATCGGTATACCGCTGTTCGATGAATTCGGCTGCGATGGTGAGGACGGCGATGAAGAAGAAATCGAACTGATCCTCGTCAACGACGGCAAGGTCGATTGCCCGGACGGTGATGACGAGCCGCAGTACGACGAGAACGGCCAAGAAACCAGCGATTTTGGATGCTGGGACATGGAGGAAGGTGAAGAAGAAAGTATGGAGAACATTCCGCTTTCAAAGGTTAACGACGGTGTCATCGATTGCGATTTTCGCCAAGATGAGGCTGCGCTTTCCGGCAATGAAACCGTTCACTGGTATGGAGCGGACAACACCGAAGATGCCTGCACCCTCTACGGTCAATCTGCGAGCATTCCGTGGAGCTGGGTCAACGATGGCATCGCAGACTGCGATGACGCTAGCGACGAGCCCTCGTACGACATTACCGGTGCTGAGGTCTCACAAATGTCGTGTCTGGACGGCCGCCAAATCGCTCTGTCCCTCGCCAACGACGGGAAAGACGACTGCAGCCAGGGCGAGGACGAAACGATTTGGGACACGCAAGCAATCTTCACGTGCGACGACGGGCAAACCGTTCCATGGTACACGGTGAACGATGGATACCCCGATTGCGAGGGAGACCGTTCAGATGAACCGGTGTACGACTTAGAAGAACTCTCCCGTTTCACCTGTGACGACGGGCAAGTTGTCTTTTTGACCGACGTGAACGACGGTGAAGTGGATTGTTCGGGGGGTGAAGACGAGCCCACCTACGAGATGCGAGAGTACAGCACGTTTGAATGCTCAAACGGTGATGTCATTTTCCTCTCGAAAGTCAACGATGGTTCTCCGGACTGTGCGAACAACGAAGATGAACCAAGCTATGACCCTATCACGCAGTCTGAAATTTCGACCTACGAATGCTGGACGGGAGAAACCATACCCTTGTCAACGGTAAACGATGGTGATGATGATTGCCAATACGGCGAAGATGAGCCCCACATCGAAGAAGAAGAGACAAGCTCGTTCACGTGCGACGACGGTCGTCGCACAATTGAATTGAGCGATGTGAACGATTGGGTCAACCACTGTCAGGACGGGTCCGATGAACCGGTGTACGACATGGGAGATGATGTGAGCAGGTTTGTGTGTACGGACGGGTCGATCATCACGGTGACGCAATACAACGACGGTACCATCGACTGTCAAGACGGCTCCGATGAAACCTCCATGTACGAATGCCAGGCATCGTGGGGGAGCGATCAAATTCCCCTGTTTTACGTCAACGACGGGTATGCGAATTGCGCAGACGGTTTGGACGAGGACAACACCCCAGACAGCAGCGAAATTGACTGTCAGGCAGAGGACGGGCAGCGCATCGCTGCGTCGTTATTCTTTGACGGAACGGATGACTGCAACAACGGTTGGGATGAAATGGAATTTCATGTTGCCTCGAATTGCAACTGGCAAGACGGTGCTGGATGGCACTGCGATGCGCTGTACATGAACCCCGTTGCGACATGGACTTTCCATGAAGAGACGAACGAGAACGGGCTCGCCGTGTATGTTCTTTCGTCGCTTGAAAAGTCGGTCGAAACACGGAGCGTGTTCGATGCTGAGACCCATGCTTTTCTCTCCATGAGTGTAATCGAAAAGGACAGGACCGGTGCCACGGTCGGGCTGACGAACCTCACCACGCAGGTCGCAAATCCATCCATCTTCGAAGGGCTTTCCGTCAACAACAACCTACCCGTTCACGCACCGCCCTTCGCCGTCCTCGCCCGAGACGACCAAGATGGGCACGATGAGGACGGCCACGGAGACCATGACGATGACCACGGGTCAGGAGACGGTCACGGAGACCATGACGATGACCATGGCTCAGGAGACGATCACGGGGGCCATGACGATGGCCACGGCTCTGAGGACGACCACGGCGGACATTCCACCCATGCTCGCAGCGGAGCCACCAACGGCCCCCACGGGCACGGCACCTACATGTTCAGCATCGTGGGACCGGACAACGTTAAGGACACGCATTTGTGGACCATGGGCACCGGTCCAGATACCCTTGAGGTCGTGTTCGTATATTGCGGTCAGTACACGACGCAAACCACGCACATCCAACATCTGACCTACCACCTGCCAACCGATTGCGGTGCGGAACTGGCGCGTTACACGCTTGCAGAAATCATGGCCGGAGACGTGCTGGGCTTGGAGATCACCGACCAAAATGGAAACGGTGTATTCGATGCTTGGGAGGACACCCTCGATGTCGATCAGATGTTCTCCTTGAACGGGTGGAACACAATTCGCCTCTCAACACCCGATGGAGCGTACGCCGACGAAAACCCCGCCGTGGTCCTACCGGCCGTTGGCCTCAACATGACGCTGTTGACCTTGCTCGGTGCAGCCTTGCTCGCACGGCGAAAGCTCGAACGATGACCGGGGACAGGAAAGCGCCCATCAGGGCGTGTGCACCCAGTTTTTGTGGAGGATGTGGGCTGGAATCGGTGGACTGTCGTCCTCTAAATCCATCACCCGCTCTGCAAGCCACTGCATCCATTCAAAGTACGTTGGGCGGTTGTTCCTCTCTCGCCAGTCCTCAATCACGCGCTCTGTTTTTTGGAAGGTGACCACGATGGCGCCAGCAAAATAGTCGTACATCAAGGCCCAATCCAATTCATTTCGGTAAATCATTGCCCCGATGGATTCCCAGGTCGTCATCAACGTGACGATGTCGCCCATGTGTTCACTGTGCATCGCTTCAAACTCGTCCGCACTCATGTTTTCTGGGGAGTTGAACACGAGGTGCATGCCGTGGGCAAACGTATCGGAGTGGTAAATTTCCGTCAACTTGAACGCAGCAGCACTTCGCCGGTCGCGCTTGAGTTGTTGAATTTGATACCAACTGAAGATGACAGCACCGATGATCGTCAAGACACCGAACACCTCAGCATACTGTGAAGCCGTTTCGAGATTCATGCGCCTCCATTGATGAACCAACCATAGCCGTTTCTCCCATTAAGTTCAATAAAAAACACATTTCACTCGGTCTCATGGACAAGCCGAGCAGAAGCGAACATGCGCGCCTCTGGGGGCTTGAAGAAGGTCGGATTTTCCTGAACCACGGTTCGTTCGGCGCTACACCGACGGCCGTGCGAGAAGAACAGCGTACGTGGCAGGACCTGATGGAAAACGAACCCGTTCGATTCTTTGAGGACCTGATGCCGGGCATTCTCGAGCAAACCCGAGTGGCGCTGGCCAAGCAGCTGTCCTGTCAGGCCGACGACCTCGCCCTGGTGGAGAACGCCACGTCCGGCGTGAACACGGTGCTGCGCTCGCTGGTGTTTGAGCAAGGGGATGAAATTCTCGTGCCGGACCACGCCTATCAGGCCTGCAGAAACACGATTGATTTCGTTGCGGAGCGCTGGGGTGCAACCGTCGTCACCGTGAACATCCCCTTCCCGATTGACAACGCTGACCAAGCCGTTGACGCCGTCATGGGCGGTGTCACCGAACGAACCCGCCTGGCCATGATCGACACCGTCACCAGCCCCACCGGCCTGTTGATGCCGTTTGAACGGCTGGTGGCCCAACTTGAAGGACGGGGCGTCGAGGTCCTCCTCGATGCAGCCCACGGCATTGGCATGGTGCCGCTCAACCTTGACGAACTCGGGGCGTCCTACACCACCAGCAACTGCCACAAGTGGCTGTGCGCCCCCAAAGGCTCGGCCTTCCTTCACGTTCGCAAGGACCGACAAGCCAACATCCATCCGTTGACCATCAGCCACGGCATGACCTTCCCGCTGGGCGACACCACCCGCTTCCGCCACGAGTTCGATTGGACCGGCACCCGAGACATGTCGGCTCACTGCGCGCTGCCGTTTGCCATTGACCACCTGGCCGGCGAGGTCGAGGGTGGTTGGTCCGCCATCATGCAGCACAACCACGACCTCGCGCTTCGAGGGCGCAACATCCTCTGCGAGGCCCTCGGCCTCACGCCGCCGTGCCCCGACGAGATGCTGGCCTGCATTGCAACGCTCATCCTGCCCGATGGAGATGCCGACGGTGGAATTCCACTTCATGAGCCCGACCCGCTGCACACGGTGTTGAGCGAAAAGTATGGCATCCAAATCCCGGTGTGGTCGTGGCCTTCACCGCGTGGACGCTACTTCCGAATCTCAGCCCAGTTGTACAACAGCGAGGAAGAGTACCGCTACCTGGCATGGGCGCTGCAACAAGAACTCGCTTGAGGACGTGAACGGATGGACACGGTGGCGCTGGGGGAGCTCATCGCCCTCCTCGCCATCGGCCTCATCACGCCCGGGCCCAACGCGTTGACCTGTTTTGCTCACAGCGGCATGTTCGGTCCGAAAGCCAACGTCAAGCTCATCGCCGGCATGGTCATCGGGTTTGTCACCGTTGAACTCACCGTCGGCCTGCTTGTGGACGCCGTGAGCGATTCAGCCACCGCCATGAAGGTGTTGCACTGGGTTGGCATGGCCTTCCTCGGCGCCATGGTCGTCGCCATGTTTCGGTTCGACCCTGCTTCGGTGGTGGTCAGCGATCACATCGAGGGCGTGCTCGGCCTCAAGGTCGGCATCGGCATGCAGTTTGTCAACGGCAAGGAATGGGCCTTTGTCATCATCATGATGAGTCAGTTCATCGAGCCCCTGGGCGGCGGCATGACGGGCATCGCCACCATCATCTTCACAACGTTAACCATGTGCCTTGCCGCCATGATCCTCTGGACGTTTGTCGGCGCTCGGTTGAACCACCTCTTCACGGGTGGGCCGGCGGGCAAACGCATCTTCCAGGTCTGCGGCCTCCTGCTCGGTTTGTTGTGGGTGGCCTTCCTCGTTCAAGGGCCTGCGACGCTTCAATCGTGAGGGTTCGTCGGCGACAAGGCACCCACGAGGTTGAAGAAGGCCCCCGCTCAGCAGGTGGTGTGAGCAACGCATCGCTGGAGGCCCTGTCCTGGCACGCCCGCTTCTTGGGCGAGACGCCCGGCGACGAGGTGGAGGGAGGTCGTCCGCGACAAGTCCCCGGCAAATGCTGGTCGAAGGTCACGCCCACGCCAGCCCCCGAGCCCCGCCTTGCCCTGTGGTCGAGCGAAATGGGCGAGACGCTGGGGCTTGACCGGACGGACGAAGCCGGTATCGTGCTTGGGGGTGGCAAACCCGTGCCCGGTATGGAGCCCTACGCCCAACGCTACGGCGGTCATCAATTCGGCAACTGGGCCGGCCAACTCGGTGACGGACGGGCCATCACACTGGGCGAAGTCGATACGGGCGACGGCTTTCTCGAACTTCAACTCAAAGGCGCCGGCCTGACGCCCTACTCGCGAACCGCTGACGGCAAAGCCGTGTTGCGCTCTTCCATCCGAGAATTCCTGTGCAGCGAAGCGATGCATCACCTCGGCGTACCCACCACCCGCGCCCTGTCGCTGGTGACCACGGGCGAAGCGGTCGTTCGCGACGTTCTCTACAACGGCAACCCTGCGCCCGAACCCGGAGCGGTCGTGTGCCGCGTGGCGCCAAGTTTCATCCGCTTTGGCAGCTTCCAAATCCACGTCGCCGACGGGCATCACGAAACCTTGCGGGCCCTCGTCGACCACACCGTGCGTCATCATTTCCCGCATCACGACGTCAGCACGGACGACGGGCTCATCGCCTGGCTGACCGAGGTGGCTGAGTCCACGGCGACGATGATCGCTCATTGGATGCGAGTCGGCTTCGTTCACGGCGTCATGAACACGGACAACATGTCCATTCACGGCCTCACCATCGACTACGGACCCTACGGATGGCTGGAACCCTTTGACGTCGACTGGACGCCCAACACCACCGACGCCGGTCGTCGACGCTACCGCTACAACAACCAACCCCACATCGGGGCGTGGAACGTGGCTCGTCTGCTCGAATCCATGGCGCCGCTGATGGAAGACGTGGGCCGTCTTCAGCCGGTGCTGGACCACTACATGGAATTCGCCATGAACGCCCAGAGCGAAACCTGGGCGGAAAAGTTGGGCCTCGGCACGCTGCGGGAATCCGACGAGCCGCTGGTGAACGATCTGCTGGACCTGTTGGGCGCCACCGAGGTGGACATGACGCTCTTCTTCCGCCACCTCTGCTCCATCAACGAGCCGGACGTCGCCCGTGTAGCCGACGCCTTCTACGAGGGCAGCGAGCCCGACACCAGCGCCTGGAACCGCTGGCTGAAGCGCTGGTGGGAGCGGGTGGACGGTCAACCCGACCGAGACGGGATGCGACGTGCCAACCCGAAGTACGTGCTGCGCAACTGGATGGCCCAGCTGGCCATCGATGCGGCCGAGGAAAGGGACGACTTTTCAGTCGCCGAGGAACTCCACGAACTCCTGAAGCGTCCCTACGATGAACAACCCGAGCACGAGGCGAAGTGGTTCCAAAAGCGCCCCGAATGGGCTCGGCACCGCGTGGGCTGCTCGATGCTCTCGTGCTCGAGTTAATCCAGCGTTTGCGGGTCGTAACGAAGCCCCATGCCCAAGGCAAAACCCAGCGTGTTCACCACGAGGTCGGACAGTTTGTTGTCCCAGGTTTCCTCAACGAATTCAAAGGGCAGGTAGAGTTCGAGCACCTCCCACCCCACGGAAAGGACGAGGAAGACCCACCAGTTCGTCAGCAAGTAGCGGCCGATGAAGGTCCACTGCACGAAATGACCCAGCGACCACAGGTTGAGCAGCACCACGTGAGAACCTCTGCTGGCGAATCCACGGGGCAGGCTATAACCCAACCGAGGGAAGGCGATGGAGAAAGCCGTATAGTGGAGCGTGGGCTCTTCACCGCTGATGAGCGGCAACCACACCTTGCTGGGGAAGGTGTTCCACTGGGGGTTTGTGCTGCTTTACGCCTACGGGATTTTCAAGCAAATCGACGACCTTGAGCAACTGGCTGACACCGGGTTGCTCGTGTTTGAGATCGTCTTCGCCAGCGTGTTTCTGCTGCTGGTTATCGTTCGCTACGGTTACATGCGACGTTTCGAGACCTTCCAGGGCGCTGTTGTGCCCGTTCACCGCTATCACAAGCGCTTCGCTCGTTTCATGCACGTCGCCATGTACGCCTGCCTCGTCCTCTTGCCGTTGACCGGTCTGGCCATTGCGGCCCTGTACACCCGCGGCATCGAAACCGGCCTGGCGATGGACGCCGCCATCGGTCTCCACGGCGTTTCAGCCGACCTGAGCTATGCGCTCATCGCCGCTCACGTCGTGGCGGCGCTCTACTCGAGGCTGAAAGGGGAAGGGGTGTGGACCTCAATGGTCCCGGTGTGGACCGAGACCGGTCCGAGTACGCACCCTTACGCCGTCAAAGCAGCGGACCTGGAACACCACGCGCTGCAGCGCCTGGAAGCCTTTGTGGCCTCAAAGAAGCGATGACAAAGCGTCCATCACATCATGTTCGAGAGGAAGTACAGCGCCGAAACCACGACCACCACACCGGTGAACATCACGTCAAACCCGGCGGAGTCCGTGGGCTCACCAGCGAAGGTCATGCCCTCCTCAATGCCTTCCTTTCGCAGTCGAAGATAGACCACAAGGAACACGAGCAAGGTCATCGGCCCGGCAACGGCGTCCATCTGATTTTGCTCGGTAAAGTCACGAACGGGGCCGTAGACGGAGGCAAAGTAGTTCGCAATCGTGACGGTGACGAAGGCGAAGAGCGGCGGGTGGGCAACGGGCCACATGCCCTCGGCTCCCTGCGTCAACAGCAGCAGCGCCCAAAGGGTGTAGACCAGCAACAAGGCGCCGGAGAAGGCGATGGTGGTGACGGCGGGCGCAGCCAAACCGTCTGAGGCTTCACCTGCGTTCACGGCCTCAACAACGGACTCAGGATTGACGATCTGACGGAACACGTAGAACAGACCCGTGGCGATGACGAAGAGAAGACCGACGATGGCGATGGGGTCTTTGACACCCAGACCGAACTTGAGGTCGCTCATGCCGTCGTTGACCTCGTCCTCGCCCATCAGCAGGAAGTACGCTGCACCGTAAGCGAGGGTCACGAGGGGAGTAACAAACTTCGGTGCCTCGCTCGTGCCGTTTTCAGTCCACATCGTCCAGAGGATGGCGGTGCCGACGACGAACCCGATGAGGGAGGGCACCATGATGATCCATTTGCCTTTGGCGCCCTCGTTGAGGATGAGGAGCGTTGACATCATGATGCCGAACATCAAGATGCCGTTGAAGGCGAATTCCGGTGCGCCTCTGCCCCAGCCGTCATCACCATCAACGGCGCCGTTGTCGAGCAGGGAAAAACACCCGTCTGCACCGCCGGTGACGTAGCACGCCGAAGCGAACATGAAATTGAACGCATACACGGCCGTGACAAGGGTGGAAATCAACAGCAAGCCTTCTGCAGGAGCAGATTTTATTCGACTGAATATCAAAGCCATGAACGTCATTCTTGCTTGAGGCATATAATCATGCGACCAACATGAAGGCTGAGCCACCGTGTTTGCGTCTCCAGGTTTTCAGGACCGAGCAGGTGGAGAGGGGGCGCGGGTAGACGCCAGAGCGTGGACCCTCAAAGCGCGGCTTTGAACGCGTTGATGACGTCGTCGTTGAGGTTCTCCCAAGGGAAGGTGTTGCCGTCGGGGTGGCGACCAAAATGACCACCAGCAGCCGTGACACCGTAAATGGGGGCCGCCAGACCGAGGTCGCGAATGATGTGGCCGGGTTTGAACGAGAAATGGGCGTTGACGAGGTCCGCAATGGCGTCGTCGTCAATCTCCCCCGTACCAAAGGTGTCCACGCGAAGGCTCACGGGGTCAGCCACGCCGATGGCGTAGGCGACTTGGATTTCACATTCCTTGGAAAGCCCCGCCGCCACCACGTGCTTGGCAGCCCAGCGGGCAGCGTACGCAGCGGAACGGTCCACTTTGGTCGGGTCCTTGCCCGAGAAAGCACCGCCACCGTGACGACCGCGCCCGCCGTAGGTGTCGACGATGATCTTGCGCCCGGTCAAACCGGCNTCGGCGTACGGTCCGCCGGGGTCGGCAAAGCGCCCCGTGGAGTTCACGTGAATCGTGGTCTTGTCGTCAANCATCAGCGAAGCCGGGACCACGGGACGAATNACGTGGTCGATGACCTGCTGGCGAACGAAGGCTTGCTCGGCTTCTTCGGAGCCGTGTTCGGCGATCATGTCCTTGTGCTGGACAGCGATGACGACGTTGTCGACATGGACGGGTTGACCGTCATCACCGTGCATCAGGGTGACTTGGGATTTGGCATCGGGCCGGGCCCACGGAAGCGTCCCGTCAAGGCCGAGTTTGCTGACNCGACGGGTCAGGGCCTGGGAGAGCGCAATGGCGAGGGGCATCCAGCGCCCTTGATGTTCGGGGTAGGCTTCGGTCTCGTCGCAAGCGTAGCCGAACATGAGGCCCTGGTCGCCTGCACCCTGTTCGTCNACGGATTGCACCACACCGCGGTTGATGTGGGCGGATTGACTGGTGATGAGTTCGGTGACCTCGCAGAATTCCTCGGAGGTGGCGTCCATGCCGATGCCGTGGGAGGTGTAGCCAATGGCGGCGGCCGTCTTGCGAGCGATGGCGACGTAGTCGGGGGCGTCGATGCCCGCAGCGAGCTTGACCTCCCCGGCCAGCACGATGTAGGAGCGGTTCTCTCGCCCCTTCACCAGCGTCTCGACGGCCACCTTGGCTTTGGGGTCGAGGGCCAAACACGCATCCACGATGGCATCGGAAATGGCGTCACACAACTTGTCGGGGTGGCCGGCTGCGACCGATTCGGACGTGAACAACCAGGCGTGGGCCATGGTGGCCGCNTCTTCGCCTCCGTTTATGAAGAGTTGCTGAGCCGGTGACGCAGCACGGTCCACTGAGGATGCTCAAATCGGTCGGACGTCGGCTTCATCGATGGACAGCGTTGACCTCACGTACCGACGGTGTAGTCGTCCAGGTAGGCGAGTTGAGCGTCGGTGAGCTTGTCGATGGCGAAGCCCAGCGTGCCAAGTTTGGTGGTGGCCAAGTCTTGGTCTTGCTCGGTCGTGATGTCGTAGACTTCCTTGTTCATCGAGGCACCTTCCTTGGCCAGGCGACACAAGGAAAGGAACTGGTTGGCGAAGGACATGTCCATGACTTCTGAGGGGTGACCTTCAGCCGCAGCGAGGTTCACCAAACGGCCACGAGCCAGAAGGAAAATGCGTCGACCGTCGGGCATGAGGAATTCTTCGTTGTCCTGACGAATGGTGCGGACCGAGGTCGCTTGGGCTTCNANGTCGTCGATCTTGATCTCGCAGTCGTAGTGACCGGTGTTGCACACGATGGCCCCGTCCTTCATCGATTCAAAGTGACGACCAACGATGACGTCCTCCATGCCGGTGGCGGTGCAGAAGATGTCGCCGAGTTTGGCAGCCTCGTCCATGGGCATCACGCGGTAGCCTTCCATGACGGCTCGCAGCGCAGGCAGCGGGTCAACCTCGGTGATGATGACGTTGGCCCCCATGCCACGTGCCCGCATGGCCACGCCGCTGCCGCAGTGGCCGTAGCCAGCGACGACGAAGGTCTTGCCAGCGAGCAACACGCTCGTGGCTCGCAAAATGCCGTCGAGCGTGGACTGACCGGTCCCGTAGACGTTGTCGAAGTCCCACTTGGTGACGGCGTCGTTGACGGCGATTACGGGGTAGCGAAGGTCGCCGGCGGCGGCCATGGCTCGCAAGCGGTGAACACCGGTGGTGGTTTCTTCCGTGCCCCCGATGACACCCGCAGCGTACTCGGATTTCTCGCCGTGAACGCGAACGATGAGGTCGGCCCCGTCGTCGAGGGTGAGCGTTGGCTTGAACTCGAGCGTCTTGTCAATGCACCAGTAGAAGTCCTCGGTGGACTGGCCGTGCCAGGCATGGACGGAATAGCCCTCACTGGCGAGCCATGCAGCGACTTCGTCTTGCGTGGAAAGCGGGTTGCAGCCCGACCAAGAGATGTCGGCACCGGCGGCTCGAATGGCCTCGATGAGCACCGCCGTTTCTTTGGTCACGTGGAGGCAACCGGCCACGCGCATGCCGGCNAGCGGCTTGGTTTGCTCNGCTTCTTCCTTGAGCTTGGCCAGCACGGGCATGCGGGCGCGAGCCCAATCCACCAGAAGGGCGCCGTTCTCGGCGAGTCCCATGTCGCGAACGGTGTAGGTGTCNCCCTTGTCCAAGTCATCCATGATGNAACCACTTGTCCGCCTCTCTTGAACTCTACCGCCCGNCCACGTCGAAGATCAGCGACCCAGCCATCGTGCCGCAAGGCACAACCCGGGTGAGGCGCATCACTTCTTGTCCTTGTGCAACTGCTTGGCCTGCTTGGCCCACTCGTCTCGCTTGACACGGCCGGGGAAGAACTCGATGGCGACGTTGACCTCCTCTTCGATCTTCGCCGTCATCTTGCTCACCTGCTCATAGGTGAAGATACCCAGTGCGTTCAGCTTCTCTTCGATGAACGGACCGATGCCCTTGATGGACTGAAGGTCGTCTTTCTCCGAAGCGGTCGCAACACCAAGNGTTGCGAAGTCAATCTTCTCAGCCTTGGCAGCCACGCGCTCGAGTTCCTCGGTTTGCTTGAGGGCCTTCTCGTCCAACTTCACGTTCTCACCGAGCAAGATCTTGGCTTGAGTCGCCCATTGGTCTCGCTTGACGCGACCGGGGAAGAATTCGATGGCCTCGTTGACCTGCTTCTCCAGTTTAGCGTTCATGTTGGCGATCTGTCGATAGGTGGTGATGCCGAGGGCGTTCAACTTCTCCTCGATGAACGGACCGATGCCCTTGATGACCTGCAGGTCGTCCTTCGACGTGACGATGGCGGCCTTGCCGAACGCTCGGGTGATGCCTGAAACGCCCGTTAGGGCGCTGCCGTCTTTACCGGTCCACGAGATGAGCGTGGCGCCTTTGTTGTCCTCGAGCATTGCAGAGCCAGAATCAGCAAACTGTGAAGCGTCAGCCACCTCAAGCTGGGTGGCGCCTTTCTTGACCTCGGTCTTCAACTTGGAAGACGTGGCCTCGCCGAGCACCTTGAAATCAATGGACTTCGCACGCGACTTCACGCGCTTGAGTTCCTCTTCCTTCTTGGCTTCCTTGGTCGCAGGTTTGGCCTTCTTCTTGGCAGCAGCAGCGGCGGCCTCTTTGGCGGCCTTCTCCTCGGCTGCCTTGGCCTTCTTGGCTTCGTCCTCGGCCTTCTTCTTCGCAGCGGCTTCGTCCTCGGCCTTCTTCTTCGCAGCGGCTTCTTCCTTGGCCTTCTTGTCGGCTTCGGCCTTCGCCTTCTTCTCAGCCTCCTTGGCGGCCTTCTCCTCGGCCGCCTTGGCCTTCTTGGCGTCTTCCTCGGCCTTCTTTGCAGCAGCAGCAGCAGCTTCTTCCTTGGCCTTCTTGTCGGCCTCGGCTTTCGCCTTCTTCTCAGCCTCCTTGGCGGCCTTTTCTTCGGCTGCCTTNGCCTTCTTGGCTTCGTCCTCGGCCTTCTTCTTCGCAGCGGCTTCTTCCTTGGCCTTCTTGTCGGCTTCGGCCTTCGCCTTCTTCTCAGCGTCCTTGGCTTCCTTCTCAGCGGCGGCAGCAGCGGCAGCGGCCGCGGCTTCTTCTTCAGCAGCAGCGGCAGCGGCTTCCTCTTCGGCCTTCTTCGCGGCTTCCGCTTCTTCGGCAGCCTTGGCTTCGGCTTCGGCCTTGGCCTGGGCTTCCTCAGCGGCCTTCAGAGCCTCTTCGTCGGCCTTGGCTTGTGCGCCGATGATCTCCTGAGCCTGCTTGACCCACTCGTCGCGACGGATACGTCCTTTGTAGTGCTCGATGGCGTCGTTCACCTCGTCCTCCGTCTTTCGGTCGAAATTGGCCAGTTGCTCGTACGTGAAGATGCCCAGTGCGTTGAGCTTCTCCTCGCTGTACGGGCCGATGCCCTTGATGACTTGCAGATCATCAGCGTCCTTCTTGGTCGCCTTGCCGATGCGCTCGAAATCAAACGACTTCTTTCGTTTCTTGATGCGACTCATGGTTTGCTTCTTCACGTCCTCTGCCTTTCGCTCGTCGGCCATGACGGTGACCTCCCAAAGGAAGTGCACGCTGGCTTTGCCTAACTTGATGCGGCCGGTGTAGGTGCCGCCTTCGTAGGTGGGGAACTCGCTGTCATCGAACTTGAAGTTCAGGACGATCTCGCCGTCCTTGCCCACGGGCAGGCGACGGGATCCTTCCATGCTGAAGGCCGACTCGTACATGTTGAAGCGGCCGTAGTTGTCGTCGTCGTTGTAGTCGATCATCGCCACGCTGATCTCACCCATGTTGGTGATGGTGATCTCCTCCACCGTGGATTCGGTCGCACCGGGTTGGAGCGGACCGACCGGGGCGAGAATGAACGGGTCCTCTTCGGTACCGGCACCGGCCGTGAAGTCGGGCTCAGCGAAGGTGTTCTCGGGCTCGGGGCCGTCGGAGAGCATCACGACCCAGCGGTCGCGGCCCACCAGCAACAGGACGGCGAGCAGGAGCAACAACAGCAACAAGCACGGGAAGCACCACATCCAGTTGACGCCTTCCTCTGGGAGGACGTCGCCGCCCTCCAGGCAGATCGTCAACCACGCATCGGTGCCCGATTCAGCGTCCATGGGGTCGGAACCACAGGTCGCTTCCTGATCGTCGGGAAGACCGTCGTTGTCGTCGTCGGTGTCTTCGGTTAAGTTGCCCACGTAGCCCTCCGGCAGTCGGTCGGGCAGGCTGTCGTTGTCCGAGTCGTTGAACACGGTTAACGACAAGGCGAAGGATTCGCTGTACAACGAGTTGTTCGCCCACACGGTCAAGTTCACCGTCTCGGTGGCGTTGAGGGGCGTGCCGCGAATGCTGCCGTCGAGGGTAGCGTCTCGTGCTGGGCTCACGCCGAACGTCAAGCCCTCGGGCAGGTCGCCTTCGAGCTCCCATGTGACCACTTCACCGCTGCCGTTGATGAACGGAATGAGCGGTTCCATCGTGCGATTCACAAAGAGGTCCACGTACTGCGTGGGGTACTCCAGCGTGAACGGCAGGTCGAGAACCGGGTCAAGCACATCGCAGATGCCGTCGCCGTCCGTATCGACCGGCACGCTGGCTGCGTCCACCGGGCTTGACGTGCCGCAGGCGAATTCGTCGGCGTCCGACCACGTGTCGTCGTCGTCGTCAAGGTCCTCGACGAGCGGCGGTTGGCTGGTTGATGCCACGCCGGGCACGAGTTCATCGGGCTTGCCGTCACCGTCGGTGTCCTTGGCACCGGCCGGGTCGAGCGGGAAGGCATCAGGGCCGGCCACGCAGCCACCGTTGGCGGGTGCTTCGGGACCGTCGCAGGTGCCGTCGCCGTCCGTGTCCGGGTTGGTTGGACTGGTGTCGACGGGCAGACCGAGTTCGTCATCGTTGGGAATGCCGTCGCCGTCCATGTCGTCGTCCATCAGGTCGCAAATGCCATCGCCGTCCATGTCGTCGGGGATGCTGGCGTCGTCGAGCGGGTCGCTCTCGCACGTCACTTCGGTTGTGTCGAGGTATCCGTCGTTGTCGTCGTCGTCGTCAGCGATGAGGCCACCCGGACCGTCGGGATCCTCGTCGGGGTAGGCGTCGCCGTCGGTGTTGACCGGCAGCGTCGGGTCGAGCGGGTGGCTGTCAGGGCCGGCGTAGCAAACGCCTTCAACGCCCAACTCGCCGTCGCAGAAGCCATCGCCGTCCGTGTCCGGGTTGTACGGGTCGGTGCCGATGAGGCTCTCGTTGGTGTCGGACATGCCGTCGTTGTCATCGTCCTCGTCCTCGATGAGCGTGTAGGGTTCAACGCCCGTGTCGGGGTAGTCGTCGGGCAGTTCGTCGGGCATGCCGTCGCCGTCAAAGTCCTCGAGCACCTCAAGCCAGAACGTGGCTTCAATCGAGAAGGCCGGGTCGGTCGTGTTGGCCCAAATCGTGTAGGTCGTGTTGTCCATCGCTTGCGTCGGCGTGCCGGTGATGACACCGGTTGCGGGGTCAAACACCAAACCGTCGGGCAGGTCGGGCGACAACTCCCACGTGGCGACGGGAACGGCGTTGGGCGGATTGATCGGCGTCGTCTCGGTGTTGTTGACCAAGACGGCTGGGCCGAGCGGGCCCGTACCAACAGGGTTCGAGTCTGGACCGGCCAGACAAATCGGTGGAACGGTGTTGGGGCCGTCGCAGATGCCGTCACCGTCGGTGTCGGGGTTCAGGGAATCCGTACCGAGGTCGCCGGCACCGTTGTAGATGCCCGTGCCCGTTTCCGACAGGTCAGATGCACCGTCGCCGTCGTCGTCCAGGTCTTCGACCAACTCACCGCCTTCCGGGTAGTCCTCGGGCAGTTCGTTGGGCAGACCGTCGCGGTCGGTGTCCTCCAAAACTTCGAGGTTGAAGGTGAAGAACAGGCCGCCAGCGGTGGCGTTGCCGTACACCGTGTATTCCGTTTCAGGGATGACTTCGGTCGGCGTGCCGCTGATGATGCCGGAGATGGGGTCGATGGTGACGCCGTCGGGCAAGTCAGGGTGGACTTCGTAGGTGCCATCCGGTATGGTGTACTTCGGCGTGAGCGAGACCATCAGCGAGTTGTTGAGCGCATAGACGGTCCCTTCGGCCGTTTGACCGAGCGGCGTGTCGTCAGGACCGGCCACGCAGATGGGCGGCACGGCGTTGGGGCCGTCGCAAATTCCGTCGTTATCGGTGTCCGGGTCGAGCGGGTCGGTGCCGGTGTCGGTGCTGCTGTTGTAAATGCCCGTGCCCGTTTCGTTCACGTCGTCCAAACCGTCGCCGTCGTCGTCCTCATCCTCCACCAGCGGTGGAACGCTCGTGGAGTCGCCGTCAATGGTGTCGGGCTGGCCGTCGCCGTCCGTGTCGGTGTCGGCCGACGGGTCGAGCGGGAAGGCGTCGGGACCGGCCGTGCACACGCCGCTCACGGCGTTGGGGCCGTCGCACATGCCGTCACCGTCGGTGTCCGGGTTGGTCGGGCTGGTGCCCGTGTCGCCCTCGTCGGTGTCAGGGACACCGTCGGCGTCGTCATCGGTGTCTTCGACGAGTCCGGGTGAATCGGGGTTGCTCGAATCGTAATCGCCGGGCAGTTCGTTGGGCAAACCGTCGCCGTCGCTGTCCTCCAAGATTTCAATCGTAAAGGTGTAATTCAATTTTTCACCGTTGGTGTTGTTCACCCACACGGTGTAGGTGATGTTGGTCGAGGTTTCTATTGGCGTGCCGCTGAGTTCACCGGTGTTCGCATCCATCACGAGCCCGTCAGGCAAGTCGGGTAGAATTTCGTACGTTCCGCCCGAAAGCGTATGGTAGGGGGCCAGCGTGGTGATGGCGGTGTTGTTCACGGCCACCAAGGTTGCCGGTTGTCCTGCACCGTTAGGATCGCTGTCTGGGCCTGCAACACAGACGCCTAGCACCGCATTGGGACCGTCACAAATGCCGTCACCGTCGGTGTCGGGGTTCAGCGGGTCGGTCCCGGTGTTCGTGCCGTCAACGTAGATGCCGGTGTCGGTTTCCACGCTGTCGGCAAGACCGTCGCCGTCGTCGTCGGAATCAGCAGCAAGACCGGGCGTTGGCCCTTCGGCCGCATCGTAATCGCTTGGCAAGTCGTTTGGTGAACCATCGCCGTCGTAGTCCGCAAGGCTTCGCAAACTGAACGTGAAGGTCTCCGTGGACCCGTCGCTGTGCATGGCGGTGACCGTGTACGTGGCGTTGGTCGTGGTTGAGGTTACCGTGCCCGTGATTTCGCCCGTGGTGGAACTGTTGGTCAGGCTGGCCGGCAGGTTCGGTGAAACGGTCCACGTGGTGGTCCCGCCCGAGAACGGTGGATGGAAGCCAATGGGATCGATGGTTTGGTTCTCAACGACCGTGTGCGCATTGTCCGTATCCACGCTGAAGTACAACTCGTGCGTGGTCGAGTAGCCGCTCTGATTGGCGTAAATCGTGTAGGTTTGGTTCAGAGCGTAGACCGTCGGCGTACCGCTGATGACGCCGGCCGAGATGCTCATGCCGGCTGGCAATGCAGGATGCGTGCTCCACGTGACTCCAGAAGAGCCGCCGCTTGAACCGCCGCCCGAGCCGCCGCTGCTGGTTGAACTCGAGGGGACAGGATTGAATGCACCCAAAATGTATTGTTCACCTATACCGTTTTGAGAGATTCGCACGGGTGAATAAAACACGCCTTGATGCACGAGCGAGTGGAAATCGCCTCCCGATATACCCATGCACCACCCAGGGCACGTATCGTTTACCAGCCAGTATGTTTGGTTGACAATGTCGTAGCCCCAAACTTCCAACCCCACGGTTTCGTTTTTGGCGGGGAAGTACAGCGCATTGTTTGTTGAAAATGGATTGAAACCATTTCCAACTTCTTGGAGCCTATCATATTGCGTGGGTACGGTACTGATTTCCCAGGTTGAGCCGTTGGATAAGTTGTGTGCCCACAAACTGTTTGTTCGTGTTTGAGCGCCCCCCTGGGTTGAACCCGTTTCTGCGTCAAACAGGAGAACGTCGCCAACCAAATACAGCATGTTGTTAGCAGCATCGCTGTTGTGGCCCGAACCACTCCATCCAGGTCCTCCCGCATCGGCAACACACCATGCCGTTTGGTTTCCAATGTTGTAAGCGTAAATTTCTGTGTGTGTGGAGCACGTGGAACCAATGCTCGTTCGTGCCGTGTAAGATGAAGCCCTCGCGTCGAAATACATGGTATCTCCAATGACAACAGGTTTACGCCAGAGGATGGCTGAAGCCATTGAGTGTGGTTTCATGTGGTATCCTGGCTCATTAAGATCTGCTGCCAACCAAATGGTTCCGTTCGATGTGTTGTAAGCATACAATGCATGAGTGTTGATGGCCCCTGTGCCGACCTGCGCATCAAAATAGATCACGTCGTCGATCACGATGTGCATGTGCTTTCCGGGCCATGAATGATCGGTCCCGTTGTCAAGGTCTGCAACCCTCCAGTAACTTCCGTTGACGGTGTTAAACGCATACATTTCGACTCCATACGACTGCGAAGCATCGCAGGCATCAAAGTAAATGGTATCTCCCACGGTGGTATGGAAATTTGCACCGGGTGCGGGACAGTTTCCTATACCGTAATTGAACATCGTCGTCGAATAATTCCAATACGAGTGATTTGAGGTATCATAGACCCCAATCAAGGGCGTAGTACTGGAACCGCCGGTCCATGCGTGTTCATCGAAATAGAGTCGATCGCCAATGACAAATTCCATTGTTAAACCATAACTCGCTGCAGTCTGTTGCATTGCTCTCCATGTTGTTCCGTTTGAAGTGGAATAAACCCATAACTCATAGATTGAGCCAGAAGTACTGTTTTTGACTGTGAAGAATAGGTCATCACCGACAAATTGAGCCAAACGATATCCCGTGTAGGGCTGGAAGCTGGTCGCGCTGGTGATGCTGCTTATGTCGTATGTATTCCACATGGTTCCATTAACGGTGCTGAATGCGTACACGGCCTTTTTGGCGTTGGACATCATGGCATCAAAGTAGATCACGTCGTCGTGCTCAAGCATGAAATAGTCGCCCATTCGGGGACTTGTGGAAATGCCTGAAGGAGGGGTGGGCGTCCATACCGTTCCGTTACCGGAACTCCCGGGAGGTGCTTGTGAGGTGTAGTTGAGGGCGATCGGCGTCATCGCTTCGCCCAAGTTGAGCGCCGCACCTTCCACCGCTGAGGTGATGGTGGCGTAAGGAGACGTGGACAACCACACGCTGCCCTGGTAGGTCACGTTGCTGATGTTGGCCGTGACCGTGTAGGTCCTGTTGATTGTCTCAACCGTTGGTGTACCGCTGATGGTGCACGTGCTGCTGTCCATGGATAGGCCGGTTGGCAGTGCAGGTGAAACCGTACATGTTGCCCCGGTGACGTTGGTCATGCCGCCGCTTGAACCGCTGCTCGCTGTTGTTGAGGAATCCCAGGTGTTGTTGCCAGAAACTAAAAGGGGTACCATTTGAGGGGATGAAGCACTGGTATTGCCCAAGCTTCCACCACCGTTTCCTCCCCAGCACTTCGCCTCACCGTTGTCAAGGATGACGCAGGATTTCGCATCGCTCGATCCAGCTGAAGTATCCACCGCAACAGGCGTTCGGCCCGTGCCTAAATCAATCGGCCCGACCGTAAATCCGTAGCAGCCATTGTTGCAGCCAGTTGGATAGCCCAACTGTCCGTAGGTAGACTGCCCCCAACACTTCGCCGAACCGTTGTCGAGGATGGCGCAGGTATGGGCTGATCCAGCAGACATCGCAACAACCGTTCGGCCAGAACCAAGGTCAACTGCATCGGTACGAGGTTCTAGGATATTTGAGCTCGAATAGCCCGTCTGCTTGAAATAGTTACGTCCCCAACACTTCAGGTCGCCGTTGTCAAGGATGGCGCAGGTATGGTAAGTTCCAGTAGAAACGGCCACTGCCGTCCGGTTTGTACCGAGGTTAATCGCTGTGGATGAAGGTTGACCGGTGGCGGTGTTTGATCCACCATCGCCCAACTGTCCGTTATTGTCGGATCCCCAACACTTCAGGTCGCCAGTGTCTAGAATGGCGCAGGTGTGTTCAGTTCCAGCAGAAATGGCAACAGCTGTACGGCCCGTGCCGAGGTCAATCGCTGTGGATGAAGGTGCGTTGGTGTCCGTGTTGCTTCCACCGTCGCCCAACTGTCCGGAGTTGTCCCTTCCCCAACACTTCGCCTCACCGTTGTCAAGGATGGCGCAGGTATGGAAATCTCCAGCAGAAATGGCAACAGCTGTACGGCCCGTGCCGAGGTTAATCGCTGTGGATGAAGGTGTGTTGGTGGAGACGGTGCTTCCATCGCCCAACTGCCCGTAGTTGTTCGACCCCCAACACTTCGCCTCGCCGGTGTCAAGGATGGCGCAGGTGTGGGAGTATCCTGCAGAAATGGCAACAGCTGTACGGCCCGTACCAAGGTCAATTGGTGTGGTCGGAACAACGCCCCATGTGCTGGTGGTGCTTCCATCGCCCAACTGCCCTTCGACATTACCTCCCCAACACTTCATGTCGCCGGTATCAAGGATGGCGCAGGTGTGCTGATAGCCAAGAGCCAACTTGTTGTTCGCATAAGCAAAGGTTGAGGAACTCGATGAGCCACCGCCTGAGCCGCTGCCTGAGCCGCTGCTCAGTGAGGTAATTTCACCTGGCTGATGCGCCCAAAATTTGTGGCCGCTGATATCATTCGCACCAAAGTAGAGCGTATCACCGACGAGTATCAACATGTTCATTCCGGGGTCACTGTGGCCAGCCGGGTTGGTATAAGCCGCCTTCCAAGTTGAGGAGTTTGAGGTATCATGAGCCCACATTCCTGTGCCGACGCTTCCATTATTTGCACTGAAGTAGAGCGTATCACCGACTAAGATCTCACTGCGTTGTCCGGGGTTACTGCCGGTCGATCCGCTGCGGATATCAGCCACCTGCCAAGTTGAGGCGTTTGAGGTATCATGAGCCCACA
>PBOE01000029.1 GCA_002725275.1 Methanobacteriota archaeon | reverse complement strand
GGGAACGGCCATGTCGGCATACTTCATCCGATGGAACCCTCCATTTCCAACTCGAGCAACTTGTTGAGTTCCACGGCGTATTCCATCGGGAGTTCACGGGTAAAGGGTTCGAAAAAGCCGTTGACGATGAGGCCCATGGCTTCTTCCTCAGTGAAGCCGCGGCTCATGAGGTAAAACAGCTGGTCCCCGGAGACCTTGGAAACGCTGGCTTCGTGTTCAAGGTCGGCCGTGGGGTTACCGATTTCCATGGTCGGGTAGGTGTCGGACCGAGAACTGCTGTCGAGCATCAGGGCATCGCAGACGATCTTGGAACGGCAGCCGTGGGATTTCGGGGTTACCTGAAGCATGCCGCGGTAGGACGATCGGCCGCCGTTCTTCGAAATCGATTTGGAAAGGATGCTCGAGGTCGTGTTGGGTGCGAGGTGGTGCACCTTAGCGCCTGCATCTTGGTGTTGACCCGCCCCCGCATAGGCCACCGAAATGACCTCGGCGTGGGCGCCCTCGCCTTTGAGCAGCACAGCAGGGTACTTCATCGTCAACTTGGAGCCGATGTTGCCATCAACCCATTCCACGGTGGCGTTTTCGTGGGCAACGCCTCGCTTCGTGACCAGGTTGTAGACGTTCGCCGACCAGTTCTGGATGGTGGAGTAGCGGATTTTCGCACCCTTCATGGCGATGAGTTCGACCACGGCGGAGTGGAGCGAATCGGTGGAGTAGGTAGGCGCTGTGCAGCCTTCGACGTAGTGAATGCTGCTGCCTTCATCGGCGATGATGAGGGTTCGCTCGAACTGGCCCATGTTTTGGGCGTTGATGCGGAAGTACGCCTGAACCGGCATCTCAACGTGAACGCCTTTTGGCACGTAGATGAACGAGCCGCCGGACCACACGGCCGTGTTGAGGGCGGAAAATTTGTTGTCGCTGTAGGGGATGACCGTGCCAAAATATTCCTTCACGATCTCGGGGTGTTCCTTCAAACCGCTGTCCATGTCGAGGAACAACACGCCTTGCGCTTCCAAATCTTCACGGATGGAGTGGTAAACGGCTTCGGATTCGTACTGTGCTGTGACACCGCCCAGCCACTTCTGTTCGGCATCGGGAATGCCCAATCGGTCGAAGGTTCGCTTGATGTCGTCGGGTACGTCGTCCCAGTCCTTTTCAGTGGCGTCTGAGGAACGGAGGAAGTAGGTAACGTTGTCGAAATCAATGTTGTTGAGTTCACCGCAGTTGCCCCAGTCGGGCATCTCCCGCTCAACGAAGTGGTGGTAAGCCTTGACCCGGATGTCGGTCATCCACTCGGGTTCGTCCTTGAGAGCCGAAATGTCTCGGACGACTTGCTCTGAGAGACCCTTGTCAAATCGAATGGTAGCGTTTTCAGGGTCGTGGAACCCGAATTCGTAGTCGCCAACGGCCTCGCGTGCTTCGTCGCTCATGGTCAGGCCTCCGTTGCTGTTTCGAGCCATTCATAGCCCTGCTCTTCAAGTTTGAGCGCCAGTTCCGGACCGCCGGATTGAACGATGGTGCCGTCGATCATGACGTGAACGAAGTGGGGTTGCACGTGGTCGAGCAGTCGCTGGTAGTGAGTGATGATGAGGCATCCAGCGTTGGGTGCGACGCTGTTGATGCCTTTGGCCACGATGCGGAGCGCATCAATGTCGAGGCCCGAATCGGTCTCGTCGAGCAAGGCCAAACTGGGCTTGAGCAACAGCATCTGCAGAATTTCGAGGCGCTTCTTCTCGCCGCCGCTGAACCCGTCGTTGACGTACCGTGAGAGGACCGATTTGGGCATGTCCAAACTGCCCATGGCCGCATTGAGTTCCTTTCGGAATTCCCTGCCCTTGAGGGGTTCGTTGCGAACGGACTGCACGGATTTCTTGAGGAAGGTGCCCACCTGAACGCCGGGAATGACCGCCGGGTACTGGAAGGAGAGGAACATGCCGGCTCGGGCTCGCTCAAAGACGCTCATGTCGTCAATGTTGGTGCCCATGTAGTGGATGCTGCCCTGGGTAATTTCGTAGGCGGGGTGGCCCATGATGACGCTTGCAAGCGTGGATTTCCCCGCACCGTTTCGGCCCATAATGACGTGAATTTCGCCGCGGTTGATGGTCAAGTCCATGCCGTTGAGGATGGGCGTATCCTCCACGCTGACGTGAAGGTTTTCAACCCGTAGAATTTCCTCGGCCATGTTCTTCCCTGTTTTGCCGTCTCGTCTCTCCTTTATCAAGGAATGTAGTCGTCAAAAGCCCCTCAAATTTCAGCGTGTTTTCCTCTTTGAGACGCCGTGGGTGATACGAGGGTTGAAGTCCGCTACGGTGAGGCCGTCGCATGGACGACGACCTGGTGGCCAAATACGCCGCTGAGGCCAGAGCCGCCATGGAAGCCGAAGCCGCACGAAGGGTCGCCGAAACCACCGACCCGGTCGAGGAGGAACGGTTGCGCAATGTTTCGCTTCACGACGTGGTCGAGACCGACCACTTTGTTCCGGCACTCCTCGCCCGGCTCGGCCCGGTTCGTGCCGCCCTTGACGGTCATGGCGGCGGCATTGCCGTGTCCCAAATTGAGGAGCAAAACGGTACCCTCGACCTCGTCCTCGACCTCACGGGGGCCTGCCTCTCCTGCGGGGCAGCCCCCGGCACCCTTGAGGGTGTCAAGCACGATCTCGAAGCGGACGACGAGGTGGCCAGCGTCCGATTTTCTTCGGCCCTGCTCGATACCTTTGACGACCTTGGGCGGGAGTTTATCCTCGCCCACGGCAAAGTGGAGTTCGTTGACATCCCAACCGGCAGCGAGACGGTGTGAACGGGCGAGGCTTTCAAAAAAGACAGGTCGGAGGACGAATCATGGCCGCTTGGAGCGACGGGCGACGGGATGACCCGACGCCGTGTCGAGAGCAAGACCGAGGTCGCTTTGAGGTGACCCAACGGGACGGCCGAGCACGGTTGGGACGGCTCCACACGGAACACGGCGTGCTCGAAACCCCCGCCCTGCTCCCGGTGGTCAACCCCAACATTCGCACCGTCGAACCTCGGGTGATGTGGGACAAATACGGCATTCAAGCCCTCATCACCAACTCCTACATCATGTGGAAACACGATGACCTGCGCGAGGTGGCTCAGCGCGACGGTGTCCACGGCCTGCTTGACTTTCCAGGCGTCATCATGACCGACTCGGGCACGTTCCAATCCTATGTTTACGGCGACGTGGAGGTGGGTGTTGACGAAATCGTGGCCTTTCAGCGGTCCATTGGCGTTGATATCGCCACGATGCTGGACGTGTTCACCCGACCCGACATGAACGCCAGTGAAGTTGAGCGTGCTGTTCGAGAAACGGAAGCCCGAGCAAAGCAGAGCCTTGAAGCAGCCGAAGGCACCATGCTGAACGGTCCAATTCAGGGCGGCGTGTTCAGGGAACTTCGCCACATTTCCGCCCAACTGATGGGTGCACACGACTTTGCGGTTCATCCGATTGGCGGCATCGTCCCTGTGATGGAACAGCAGCGGTACAAGGAATACGCCAAGATCATGATGGCGACGCTCCCGCTGTTGCCACCCGACCGCCCCGTCCACATGTTTGGCTGCGGCCACCCCATGCTGTTCCCCATGTCCATCGCCCTGGGCGCGGATCTCTTCGATTCCGCCGCCTACGCCCTCTTTGCCCGCGACGGACGTTTGCTCACACCGTGGGGGACCGAGCGCATCGACGACCTGGTTGACTGGCCGTTGTTGATGCCCTGCGTCGCCGGGTGCACGCCCGCCGAGGTGCGAGCGATGGAAGCTGAAGCCAAGGAAGGCTTGCTCGCCACCTACAACCTGGAGGTCACGCTGGCTGAACTTGCACGCTGCAAACAGGCGGTGCGGGACGGGCGCATTTGGCAGTTGGCCGAACAGCGAAGTCATCAGCACCCGGCGTTGCGCGAGGCGTTCCTCTGGCTGACAACCCCGCCGACGTTCGAGCGCACGGCTCGGCCCAAGAAGTTCTACACCGACCGCGATGCGGCCCGCGACATCGACCGGGACCAAGGCATGTGGGAAGACGCATGGGATTGGGTCGTCTGGAGCCAGCAAACCCCCCGGAGCGGTGGCGTCATGTGGGGCGGGGACGACACGTTCAGCCGACCTCACATCGCCAAGGCCCGACGCAACCTGCAGATGCGGTGGACCCACGAGGGCGATGTGAGTCACGCAGTGGTCTTCCATGGGATTCGCGGTCCGTTTCGGGAACGCATCAACGAGGTGTTGGAATGGCTGTCCACCCATCACCCCTCCCTCGAGCCGATGATCCTCACGCCGTTGGGTTTGGTGCCGGCCTCGCTTGAAGACCTCAACCCCTTTGCTCACCTCGACGCGCCACCGTGGGTGTTGCGCCACCAACCCGAGGCGGTGCGCATCGAACGCGCCCTTCAGCGCCTTGGCATGACCAACCTCCCTTTTGCGACCGTGGACGTCGCCGGCGACGGTATGAAACAACGGCTGGCTGAAGCCCTGGCCTCACTTCGCCTCGACAACGACGTTCACGCCCCGCTCACACCCGAGCAACGCGACGCAGCTCGGCGGCGACTGCGGATGAAACAGGCCGTCGCCAAACAGACGGTGCTGCTCAACACCAGCCACGCAACGGCTCGGTCGGTGGTTGAGGGCGCGAGCTTTGTCGTCAATCGGGAGGGTCGCGTCAAGAACATCAACGACGCCGAGGGAGAGCACCTGTTCAGTCCGCGTCTCCGCGACGGCGGGATGTCATTGGCCACCGCCGGAGCGAAGGCCTTGTATGCGCATCGAACCGAACCGCTGCCGACCGACCTGCCACGAACCGAGTGGTGGGGCCACGTCGGCCAAGGGCCTGCGGTGGTGGTGGTTGACGACGATGCAGAACCGTTCGTTCGCAAAGGTCGCAACGTGTTCCACGGCTTTGCGTTGGCGTGTGATCCGTGGCTGACACCCGGAGAAGCGTGCCTCATTGCCAACGCCAAGGGAGACTTGCTCGGCCACGGTGTGGCCCAGTGCACCTCGACCGAACTGGCCAACCTTCGCAAGGGCATCGCCGTAAAAACCAGAGGCGGCCTCAGCCGCTGAGGCGCAACCAATCAACGAAAGGCTTCATGAGTCGCCTCGGCCACCCAAGATGGTGAGGACCATGGCGGATGAACCCATCATCCACACCAAGGATTTGACCAAGGCCTACGGTCCTCACGTCGCCTTGGACAACCTCAACATTTCCATTCCGCGAGGCGCCACCGGCTTGCTGGGTCAGAACGGCGCGGGAAAATCGACCTTTCTCAAGACCATCCTGGGCCTCATCCAAGCCACATCGGGTGAGGGCAAGGTTCTCGGGTATGACATACGAAATCAAGGCGTTGAAATTCGCCAGCGCATCGGCTACATGCCGGAATACGACGCGCTGAATCCCGACATGGACGCCATCCATCAGGTGCGATATTCGGGTGAATTGCTCGGCATGAACCCGGTGGTGGCCATGAACCGCGCCCACGAGGCCCTCCAGTTTGTCGGCATTGGCGAACAACGCTATCGTGAAATCGGCAGTTTTTCAACCGGTATGAAACAGGCCACAAAACTGGCTTGCGCCATCATCCACGACCCAGATTTGCTCATCGCTGACGAACCGTCCAACGGCCTGGACATGAAGGCCCGTGAATTCATGATTTCAACCCTCAACACGATGGTGAACGATGCCAAGCGATCGGTGCTGATGGCCAGCCACCTGATGGAAGACGTCGAACGGGTCTGTGAGAACATCATCCTTCTTCACAAAGGCACCCTCGCCGCCCAAGGAAAGATCGAGGACCTCAAAGCGATCGACAGGGAGATTGAAATCCACGTCTGGGGCGGTGCCACGCCCCTGGAGAAACGATTGCTCGACGACGGCTTCCGCGTTCGACGGGAGGGGCGTGTCATGCGAATTGCGCACACCCAGGACGACACCACGACGGCCATCCTGCGTGCGGCGGCGGACGTCGGGGCTCAGGTTCGTCGCATGCACGAGTACGAGGCCTCCCTCGAGGACCTCTTCCTCGCCATCATGGACAACCTTGGCTACGCTGTCAAATCCAGCGATGACTTGCTGCGCAACCCGGTGGAGGCCCGTCGCGTCGATGCCCCTGAATCCCTCGGCGGTGGTGCGGCATGACGGATGATGCGGCCTCTCCCGAGGCGCCGGTGACCGGCCAAGCACGCATGGACGTGGCGTGGGGCTCCAACACCGGGGATGAGCACCCCGAGGAGGCGGTAACCGCCAACACCGCCAAGAGCGGCCAAATTTTCGAGCAACACTACACGCCGTGGACGGGTCAGCTGAACCCTCGGTGGATGCGCAACTGGTCCATTCTCCGCCATCACCTGCTTGGCATCTTCCGCAAGGGGCACCGCCCGTGGACCATGCCGACGAGGATTTTCATCCTCATCGCCTTCCTCGCCTCCCTCTCCGACGCCGGCATGACGCTGCTGTCGGGCTTGGTCGGGAGTTCTGAATTCCATGCGCTCTTTGGCGTCAGTCGAGACAACCTCTACGGCCACGTGCTCGGTTTCTTTCCACGAAACGTCCTCTACTACCCCCTCGTAGCGGCGTTGTTGGTCGGAGGTGTGATCTCCGAAGACCGGCAACACGGCACCTCCGCACTCTACTTCTCGCGCCCCGTGTCACGCTTTGATTANGTGGGAATGAAATTCCTCTCCGTGGCCATCATTCAGGCGCTGGTGGTGCTGGTGACCTACGTGCTCTACTTCCTGGCCGAAGTGGTGGCCTACGGTCGAGGTTGGGCGTGGATGGTCGACATCTTCCCGATGTTCCTCGGCGGTATGTTGGCCGGAGCGTTGCTCATCTTCACGTACACCAGCATTGGCCTCGGCCTTTCAAGCGTGTCAACGGGGCGATTTTTTCCCGGTATCGGTCTGCTCGCCATCGTGTTCGGCACCAAAACCCTGGCGAGCATCGTCAAAAATTTGTTTGAACGAGAAATTCTCTACCTCATCTCCCCTTACGACTGTGCAGCGCACGTCGGTCAGGCCATCATCGGGACCCAGACCACCTACGACCAATACTCGTGGACCTATTCGCTGGTGGCGCTGGTGGCCATGAATGCGCTGGCCCTCTACGTGCTCGCTTCGAGGGTGGCTTCGATGGAGGTGACCCGTGAATGATGCCGGACATGACCCAGCAGGGGCAGGCGCAAACCGGCGTTGCACCGATGTCGGCCCCCGTTCCCGTGGTGTACTTCAACGGGGTCTCCAAATCCTACGGTCGCATCCACGCCCTGAGCGGCATCACCTTGGGGTTAAGCGGCGGTGTGACCGGCATTCTAGGAATGAACGGGGCGGGCAAATCGACCTTGTTCAAACTCTTGATGGGCAAACTGCGTCCCAGCGCAGGTGAGGTCAAGCTCTTCGGCATGGACCCCTGGAAAAACCCTGCACCATACGCCAAAGTTGGGTTCGTGCCCGAGCATGAAAAGATGCACGATTGGATGACGGCACTCGAATTTGTCAGTACGTTTGCTCGGCTCCACGGCATGACGAGAAGCGAGGCAGAGCAGGAGGCGATGCGGGTGTTGGAATTCGTTGGGCTCAGCGACGTGGCCAACAAGGAGATCGGGCGGTTCTCCAAAGGCATGCGCCAGCGAACAAAAATTGCTCACGCCCTGGTCAACGACCCCGAACTCATCATCCTTGACGAGCCGCTTCAGGGCTGCGACCCGCTGGCAAGAACCACCATCATGAACGTCATTCGAGAACTCGGNAAACTCGGTCGCACGGTGCTCGTCAGCAGCCACATCTTGAGCGAAATCGAGCGCATCACCGAACAGATCATCATTCTTCATCAGGGAAAGCTGGTGGCCTTGGGGAACCTTCACGCCATCCGGGAACGCCTCGATCAAATCCCACACACCATCCGTATCGTTGGTGAGGATGCGCGTGGACTGGCCAAGGACCTTCTCGGGCACCCGGCCGTGTTTGGTGTGAGTTTTCCCACGGACACGGAGTTGCTCATTCAGACCTACCACTTCGGGAAACTTCACGCTGTATTACCGGGCCTGATCGTTGAGAACGGGCACCGCGTGTCCATCATCGACAACCCCGATGACGACCTCGAGTCGTTGCTCCACTACCTCGCAGGGGGGCAGGCATGACGAACGGGCGAGAGGTACCAAGTCTCTGGCGCGGCATGGACCGCAAAGCGCTCGCCATCGGTGAATTCACGCTCCGNCAACAGCGCAAGCGCCTCTCTACATGGGTGGTGCTCTTGGTCGGCGTGGCGGCCATGGGCGTGCTGACCATGTTTTACATCGACGCCATGACGCGGGACTACGAAGCCATCGACAACGACGGGGATTCGTACGACTGGGACGGCGACGGCTACCCGAACGGGCAGGAAAACCTCCACGGCACCGACATTTTCGATGCTTTTTCTCATCCCGGTTTGCTTGACCCAGCCATACAGCCCGACGACCCAAGCGTCTGGGTCAACGAAGACGATTTTGACTGGGACGCCTTGGAGGAAGGGAGCGTTGGCGTGGACGACAACGGAGACTGCGATGTCGACAGCCGAACGAACTCCCAAAAGGACGCCAACCGAAACGGCATTCCTTGCGACATCCAACTCGTGCTCGACCCGTACGGTCGTGGCACCTACACCGTCCAAAGCGACGGCAACGTCGACGAGGACCCGGACGACGAGGCGTATGCGCTGGAGGCCATTCACCGGAGTTTCGTTCTCGCCATAGGCAAACTCGGCGTGGTGTTTCTCATCGGCATTTTCGTGCCGTTGTTCATGGCAACAGGATTGATTCGAAACGAGATGACCTCCGGAACGATGCACTTCATGTTGGCCAAACCCATTGCACGGGGCGAAGTCTTCCTCTACCGACTCCTCGGATTCTATGCGCTGGCCTGGGTGTACCTGTCCCTCCTCATCGCCCTGCTCGCCTTGATTTCAGGCTTCTTTGGCCCGCACGACGGGTTTTACCGATTCAGCGACCTTGGTGTGTGGATGTCGGTGTGGTTGGCGTCGGTGCTGGCCATCACCGTTTACGGGATGCTGTTTTGCACGCTCGGTGTGATGTGGAAACACGGCATGGTCCTCGCCTTGCCGTTTGCGGCATGGGAACTCGGCATGATCCTCACCACCTTGGGCGCCCCCGAAGCCTCGATTTTGAACTTCTCCGTTATCGGTTGGGCCATGAACATCGTGGACGCCGGTGCAGCCTTGGCCTGGCAGGACACCCCGCTGCTCATTCAGATGGGCCTGTGGGGTGGCGGCAACGGTTACGCACTCGAGGGCGCCGAAGCCCTCAACATCTTCTGGTCCACACCGGGGCTGAACCTCGGGGCCTTGGCGACCATCGTGGTCTCCGTGCTCGTGCTGCTCTTCCAAACGGCGGCGTGTTGGTTGTTGGGCAGCATCCTGTTCAAATCAAAAGAAATTGAGTGAGGGCGCGGCATGGAAAACAACACCGCGCCAACCACCTTTCAAGGCGATTTCTCCACCATGTGGCAACTCGGTCTTCGAGAGCCGCTGTGGCACATGACCTGGGATTGGTGGTGGTGGCTGGTGATGCTTGACGACCCTGACGGTGCACCGTGGGGGAAGCAACTCATGGTCCTCTGGTCCACCAAAGACAACGATCGGGTCCAAGTCAACGGGACGTCGTGGACGCCAATCGGACGTCCAGGGAAAGACGAACACGGCGGCATGGTCATCGACGGCATGGTCTGCGCTTGGTGGTTTGACGGGCGACGAATGCACGAACCCTACATCAAGCGGACGTGCGACATGATCGCCATGGACGACCAACACCCTTCGTGGCCGGGATTAACCCAAGGCAACGGCGGTGGTGCCGTGGTTCCTCTCCTCCCCGAGGACCTGTCCATGGGCCTCAACAGTGACCGCAAATCGTTTTGGCTGAACCTCGTTGGTGATGCTGAAGCGGTTGAGGGGGGTGCACCGGCCAAGATGTCGCTCACGCTCACCCCATGGAACCCGGCCATGTCGGTGGCCCGACCCTCCACGGCGACCTACGCCGCAGGCATGGGCTACGACATTCTTCGCGTCCACGGCACCAAAGTGGCGGGTACGGTGGACGGCGAAGCGGTCAGCGGGACCGCTTACTTTCAGAAGGTGTGCGTGCAAGCCCCGTCGCCTCCGTGGTATTGGGGCGTGTTGCACTTTGAAGACGGGTCCTACATGGATTGGTTTCTTCCACACCTCTCGCCCACGATGACGGCTCGCACGCCCCGACCCTGGAAAAAACGGGACATTCGCCACATCGGCCTCTCGCAGGGTGGCTTGTTTCACGACGCCAAACATCAGCGAACCGAGCGCTTTGCGAGGGTGAAGGTGGAAAAATCGGTCTCCAAGCGAACCGAAGGCCCGCACGGTCAACATCCAGGCGCTCCGCTGCCCGTGTTCAACGTCCACATGTGGAACGGACGAACCAGCATCAAACTCACCGTGGAAGCCGTTGAGCGTGCGCACTGGCACTTCGATCAACCCACCCGCGGAGGTGTATGGTCGCACCTCACGTACAACGAATACCCGTTGAGCCTGACCCGGCTTGAAATCGTGGATGAATTCGGCACCCGGAGGCGCACAGATTACGGATGGGCGAGGGGCAACGCCGAACATGCGTGGGGTGTGCTACACTGAGATTCCGGGCCCTTGATGGGGGAAGTTATTTGATTGACCTCGGCCCAAACAACACTGAGGCCTTTCCATGAGCGAGGATGAACCCGTTGAAGAACCGGTGGAAACACCGGTCGATGAGGCAAAGACAACGCCACCCGGTGAGGACGGCAATCGTGCCAAGTACCGTCTCATCTCGGGCGAGGACATTCTGGAAAACGGCGAGGCTCGACCCAGTACCCTGGCCTTCCTCGGGATGTACGTTCTCGGGTTGTTGGTGTTTGGTATTCACCTGTTCTTCAACAATCCACCCGAACCCGCCACGGATGCGTCGTTCCTGACGAAGCTCGCAGCCAACCTCATTGAATGGACCAACTGGGAAAGCCTTCCCCTCGGCTTTGTCCTGCTGATGTGCTTCGTGACCTGGGCCAACCGAATGCTCAACATCTCGACCTCAGGCCGGTGGGTGACCCTTTCGCTGCTGTTCATCACCTTCTTGCCGATCATCATCAGCGTGGACAACCTGATCAGCGCCGTCGCCGGCTTGTTTGGAGCCGAGGACGGAGCTTACGACTTTATTCCCATTGACAACTACAATTTCTTCCTCGCAGGCTTGGTGTTCTTGGTCGCCTTTTGGGGCTTCACGTTCAAGTACCAGCGAAGTTTTTCCTACGCTGTCACCACCAACGCCATCATTTTCCAGCATGCCTTTTTGCTGTCTCGCTCCCACAGGAGAATCTTGTTTGACCGCATCTCCGAGGTGATGGTCGAACGAACGCCCATGGGCACCTTGCTCGGCTACGCCACGGTCACCATCATGACCGACTCCGGCGTGGGCTTGGTTGAGGAATCCGTTGGCGTTGGTGCAGGTGCGACCGGCAACCTGCCTGGAACGGCGGCCAGTGCGGACGACAGCCCAACCGCCAAAGCCAGCAAAGGGATTTTCCGCTCCATCTTTGCCTTTATTTCCTACCAGCGCACCACGCGGCGTGTTGACCATGACCCTCGCCATTGTTTCTACAAGATTCGAAAGTGGGAAGACATCAAATTGATGCTCAACGAAATGCACCGGAAACATTCGCAATCCAACATGCTCGAGGACATCAAGAGCGCCCTGACCGCGGAAGAAGAAACCGAAGCATGACGGCATTGGACGCCGAGCGAGGCTTGAAAAGCCCCGTGGCCCACGCAAGGGCTGAGTTGAGAACATGGTGGAAGCCCTTTTGGAGAAACCCATTGAATTGTTTCGTGAAGGTGACATCGACGGTGCGCTGGCCGACCTCGATGCGAAAATCGGCGCTCACGCTGATGTTCCTGAACTTCACCACATGTGGGCTGAATTTGCGAACATGAAGAACATGGAGGCCCAAGATGACGTCATCCCCGGCCGAAAGATCATGAACGCCTACAAGAAGGCCATGGAACTTGACGAGGAGAACATGGAGTACATCGCTGACTTTGCTTCGTTCGCTCTCGAATGCCGCCGCATCCCCGTGGCCGTCAAGGAGTTTCAGCGCTATGCTCGCCGTCTCGAACTTGAAGACATCCCGGTGGATGAGGTTCTTTTCACCGCCAGCCGCAACCTCGTCGACGCCATCGAAGTCATGGACCCGAGCCGTCAAGCGCCGATGATTCAGCCGTGGCTGAAGCAAGCCTTGGAATGGTCCGTGGGGGCCCTCGGGTTCTCGTCCGACGAAGCCATCGCCATGCTCAAGAGCGACGAGTAAGGAGATGGTGGCCTGACCGAGAAGGTTCGGTTGTTTTTCCGAATCGGCTACCTCGGCGATGAATTTCACGGGAGTCAGATTCAGCCTGACGTGCGCACGGTACAGGGCGAACTCATACGCGTGTTCCGCTCCCTCAAATGGTTGACGGGCCCCGAAGAGGACCAACTCCTGGTGCTCTCAAGCCGGACCGATGCCGGGGTTCACGTCCGCGTCAACGGGGGCATCGTTGACCTCGACCGAACGCTGTGGGACGCCCTGTCTCCCCGCAAGATGATTCGAGCCGTGGACGACCGACTCGACGCCAACATTGCGTTTCTCACCGTGACGGAGGTGGATTTGGACTTCAACCCCCGGATGGCACGGCACCGCGTGTACCGGTATCGTTTGGAAGCCATGGAATTCTGGGTTGAACCTGAGCTTGAGGCGTTCAAGCGATGGCTCAAGCACTTTGTTGGCACGTACGACGCTCGAAACTTTGCTCGTCTGGAAGAGGGGAAAAACCCCGTTCGAACCGTTCTTGACGCTAAGCCTTGGATGGACGGCGACCGCCTGATGGGCTTCGAAATCAAAGGCGAGGCCTTCCTCTGGAATCAAGTTCGTCGGGTCGCCAACGCCCTGTTTCGTCTCTCGGTGGGCGAACTGGATGAGCACCAAGTCGTTTCGGCCATCCAAGAACCGATGACGTCGGTTGATTTCGGAGTGGCCCCTCCGGAGTGGTTGGTGCTGTGGGGCGTAGCGTGGGACGACGCCCCTCTCCCCGAGGAAAGCCACGCCACCGTGTTCACACCCCCTCCCACGGGCCGAACCGCCGAGCGTACCCGGAAAGGTCGCTGGCAGCAAGCGGCACAGCACGAACTCAAGGCCATGCTGTTCAACGAGTGGGCCGAAATCGGCACGTTGCCCGTGGTGTACCACCGATCACAGTGAGATGGTGATGCGGTCGCCGTCATTGAGCTCCAATCGCTCCCGAAGGAACGCCGTGGAAATCACCTCAACCACGTCGACATGGCGGGTCAGGTCGGGAATAAGGACGGCGCACTCAACCGATTGGTCGTTGTGGTGAACGGTGCCCTTGAACGCTGAAGCCCCGCCGAAGGAGACACCGTCTCGCAAGAAACCTCGAATCCGAATTCGTTCGTAGGCCGAAACATCGAGGCTTTTGGCCGCCTCTCGGTCTTCATCCGGTGCGTCCAAGGTGTCGATACCGGCCTTTTGCCGCAGGGCGATGTAGTGACTGAGCATGTTGGCGTCGACCTCCATGTTGAGGGTGCCCGGCCATGCTTTGTTGCCCAGGATTTCTCGGAACTGGTCTTGGTAGTGAGGTTGGGCCATGAAGACATGGGCTCGACCCAGACCGCTGCTGACCGTCCCCGAAAGGTCCATGCTCGCGGGTCATGCTCTTTCCTTATGAGGATGCGTTCTGGCCTGCTTGAACCCTTGATAAACACTGGCGGCGTTGTTGCGTTATGAGCGACGACAACGAAGAACGCAAGGACGACCGAGGGGAGAACGTTGAAGAAAACATGTCGCTCGAGGACATGCAAGCCTTCGTTGAAGGGCTCAATCATTTCGTCCACGAAGTGTCAAGCATGGACTGGCCCGAAGAATTCCAACTGGACAACGATCAGAAGTTCTGCTTCAGCGTGTTCCGAACGTACTGGCGACAGCGGCATCGAGGGCGTGGACGCCGCGAGCAAGAGCGCCGATTCCACATGCGATTTGAAGGAGCCGATGCCGATGACATTCGACGGTTTATGCAGGAACGATTTGGCCGCATGTTTGGCCTCGAGGACGCCACGCTGAACATCGACCCTGAGGACCATCAACCCGACGAGGAGCACGTCGACGAGGTTGCAAAAGACCGTCAGCGTCGGTTTCAAGACGAGTGGGAATGATGTTCCCTCACTGACGGATGCCCGTCGCAAACGCAAGGAATTCCACCGATGAGCGACGACTTTCATTGCTGTTCTTGGCGAAAGAAACCACGGAGGTTTCCAATCGAATGTTTTGCATGGAGGTGCAACCAAGGCTGTCCGCCTGTTGCTTCAAGCGGAGCAGAACTTCCCGTCGGCCGAAATCCAAGACGGCATCGTAGGATTGAAGCCGGCCGCCGACCAAGCTCTTGAACCACATGAAAAACATCTGACCGATGGACGGTCCGACGCAGATGCTCACGTGAAGCAGGGTGGCCGACGTGGCGCTCATGTTGTCCATGGTGGCCGTGGTGGAGTGGAATCGATCGCTCTGCAGGATGGTGCCGTGATTTTTTTCATTGGCCGCAAGCGCTGTCATCAGTCGACCCTGATACCATCGTCCCAATGCCCACGACGTGAGCGGGAAGCCAACGCTGCCGCCGATCACGAGCACCAACCAAATCATAGTGCCAAGGCCTTCTGCCATGAAAAAAACCTCACTCAACAACGACGGCGGTTCCGTAGCAAAACAACTCCGAAGCACCTGCAGCAACGTTGGAGGTGGCAAACCGCACGTTCACCACACCGTTGGCGCCCATGCTGTGGGCTTGCATCATCATGCGCTGAATGGCTTCGTTCCGAGATTCATTCAACAGTTCCGTGTAGGCCTTCAATTCGCCACCCACGATGTTCTTGAGGCCCGCAAAGATGTCCTTTCCAATGTGCTTTGCACGAACGGTGGAACCGGTCACTAAGCCCAAGGAAGCCGTGATGGTTTTGCCGGGGATGGTCTCAACGTTGGACATGTGAAGGGAAATGGTCGTGCCGGGTTGCATGGTTCTACCAAGCGTCCGCTGTCTAAGAACTTCGCCCCGACACCGACACGACTCGATGCATGGAGAACGTGGCCCAACGGGGCACGCCAACCCCTCACAGGATGGGTTGATTTCGCAACCACTCGAGATCTGAAATGTAGAGCTGACGAATGTCATCAAGACCCAACACCAGCATGGCCAACCGTTCCAAGCCCATCCCCCACGCGAGAACGGGTGACGTGATGCCGAGCGGTTCGGTCACTTCGGGGCGGAAGATACCGGCACCGCCGAGTTCCAACCATTTTCCACGCCACTTGACCTCGATTTCCAGGCTGGGTTCGGTGTAGGGAAAGTAAGCCGGACGCACCCGGACTTCCGGGTAGCCCATCTTGGCGTAGAAGGTTTTGAGCGTCGTCACGAGCATTTGGAGGTTGGCTCCCTCCTCCATGATGATGCCCTCGATTTGGTGGAATTCAGGAAGGTGCGTTCGGTCGATGGCCTCCTTTCGGAAGACACGGTCCACCGAAAAGACTCGACAGGCGTCCTGGGGGTGCTTGGCAAGGTATTGGATGGTGTTCACCGTGGTGTGGGTTCGCAACAACGGACGCTTGGACACCTCAGTGGAGTAGGAACCGCCCCAACCGGTTGAGCCCGTTTCACCGCCGTGTTCGTGAATGGCTTTCCACGCGTTCATCACCTCATCGTCAAGGTCGATGGACGCAGGACTGTCCAGGTAAAACGTGTCCTGCATCTCTCGAGCAGGATGGTCTTGGGGAATGAACAGTGCGTCCATGTTCCAACCAGCTGATTGAACGTAATCGTCAACCAGTTCTGAGAAGCCCATTTCGAGGAAAATCGCACGGATGCGCTCGATGAGGGCCTGCATGGGGTGGCTGCGCCCTGTCCGTGGTGTGGACGCTTCAAGAGCGACATCGAACGCCCGGAATTCGGCGGTTTTCCACTCCTCGCTCTGGAGCAATTCGGGCGTCAAGTCGGTGATCACCATCGTCTCTTGGAGGTCGTCGGCTGAAACGCTCTCACCGGCGCTCGTCAATCGCCATCGTCGTTCCGTTCGCTCAACGGTTTGAACGAGGTTCTTTCGGGATGAAAAATGCTTCAACATCGCCTCATCGGCGTCCGATGAATCCAACGGAAGCGAGTGGAGGAAGGCCGTTCGCTGTTCGATCACCGCCGTCATCGTTTCGGGGTCTTGAGCAACAAGTTGTCCACCTTCAATGGCCACACCGAGTTGCTTGAGCAAGCCGACCCCTGGTCCGGCTTCATGGCGTTCAAACCGCTGTTGAAGAGCCTGCATGGTGGCTTCATCGGTCGTCTGCATCCACGACCAGAGACGGGCTTCCAGCAAGCCGTCCTGAACCGCTTGCTCACCCGCAACGTCCAATCGAACCTCGCTCAGCGTGGTCTCCTCGACCTCCACAAGCCCGTGGTTTTGAAGACCATGACCCGCCCCGACGGCCACCGCTTGGTCGGTCCAATCGCACGCCGCCAGAACGCTTTCAAGGTCCCACGTACGGGCGGCGTCGCTCAACTGCATGGCCCGCAACATGCGCCGCTCGGGGTTCAGCAGGTTGGGGGCATCCATGAACCTCCCAACGATACGCTTGCTTTGAAATCACCGTTGAATCAAGAGCTGTGTGGCCCGTTCATTCCTCTTCGTCCCACAGGACAAGGCCGCAAGATGGGCAGGTAAACGAAGAAGGACGAGGGCCCTCGTTCACCTGCACGTGCCCGCAAGGACCGCATAACACCGAGGTGCGCACGGGGTCGTCCAGCGTCACGTCAACGCGGAACATGAATCGGCCCGCCTCTGGAAGGGTTTGACCGTCCGGCTGCCAGTTGGCGATGGCCTCGGGGGACAACCCTGTTCGCCGCCCTAAACTCATCCCGACGAGAAAAAAAACCACACCGAACAAACCGACGGTCATCGCCATCGGCCCCAGTCCGGCCACGCTCATCGAACCGCCAAACAAAATGCAAACGAAACCCGTGATCAGAAAATTCTCCCGACTGAGACGCGTCATCGGCTTGCCCCCACAGCGTGAGCGAGGGCTTGGGCCACGCGTTCGACCTGACGTTCGGGGACCGCACAAAGACCGATGCGCACACCACCGGTCAACGGAACGAGGTACACGTGCTGGTCCGCACAGGCTTCTGCAATGGCCGTTGAATCATCGCATTCGTACCATGCAAAAAAGCCGTCATGGCTCGGATTTACCGAGACCCCAAGTCGCTCACAGGCTTGAATGAAGGTCGCCCGACGTGCGGTGAGCAAGGCTGCCAAACGATCACGCTCGGTCGACCAGGCCTCACCACCAGCGGAGGATGCGTGCAACTCACTGAGCACATGTTGAGCGATGCGCGGAGCGGCGGACCATGTTTGCCGTCCGGTGACACCCATCACGTCTTGGAGCCGCTGAACGTTGGCCTCCTCCGGATGAATCCAGACCAAAGCACCCGTTCGCAAGCCGTAAATGGTGTGAGATTTGGAGAGCGAAATGGCAAAACAAATCAGCAAGTTTTCCGGCCAAGGCAGACCCGAGTTCAGCGCCTCTGCAACCGTCTCCGCCCAACCGTGTGGTTCGTCGGCATAGAGGTGGTAAGCGGCGTCAATGAGCAGCGTGTGCCCCGTGTGTTCGTTTCGAGTGGCGCTTTCCATGAAGGCGTTCAGCATGGCATACCGACTCTCAGGAGGCAGGCTGAGTCCGGTGGGGTTGTGAGCCGGGTCGTTGAGCCAGGTCATGACCGTGCTTTGTTCGTTGACCATGGCTTCGAGTCGCTGTTCAAACCCCTCCAAATCCAACAGCGGCGTGTCGCTGCTGGGTTGGTCTGGCAGCAATGGGTAGGTGGTCACGCCAAGGCCGCAGCCCTGAAGAAACCCGCCGTAAGGGCCCCAGTGGCGGTCCCTGAGGAGGACGGTTTCTCCGCGTTCAGCAAAGTTGGCGGCTGCCAAGTAGAGGGCCCCTGAACCGCCCGGCGCGGCGGTGGCGCCGGCGTGGAGCCCAAGTTCTTCGAGGACGGACCGGTGTTCACCAAGCGCAAGGGTGATGGCGAGGTCCAAGAACGAAGGGAGGCCTTTGAGCGGAGCATAGGCCGCAAACTCTGCCGCAGGTGCTTGTCGAATGGCTTGATCCACTACCGTGTTGATGGCCAGGGTGCCGTCGTCGTTGAGCAGGGCACCCACGGTCCCGTTGACAGCATCTGCACCCGCGGCCGCGGCGGCTTGGTATCGAGCGAACCAACCGAAGATGGTGTCGTTTCCCGTCTTTCCTTGGCCGTGACTGGCGAGAAACTGCATGGTCGCCTCCTCGTCCATGGCCCCGCCAAGGCCCGTTCACTTTTTGCTTTGACCGTCCAACCGTCAGGTCGTCTCCTGCCGTGTGTTTCATCAAGGGGTGAACGCACCCCAACCTCAAGGCCAACGTAGCACAGCTGGTAGTGCGTCTGATTTGTAATCAGACGGTCGGGGGTTCGAGTCCCTCCGTTGGCTCCTCACCAAACCAAACACCGATTCAAATACTCCAAGGGGGACCTCACACCATGTTCGAGTGCAACCTCGATGCTCGTGGGAAAGCCGCCCGTTTCTTGGGTGGCCTTGCTGCCATCTTCGGTTCACTGATTCTCGCCGGTTTGCTGGCCACCGATGTGCTGACGGTCAGCATGGGCTGGTACGGCGTTGCCGGTGGAATCTTTGGTGGCGCCTTCGCCATCTTTGAGGCACGAGCAGGCTGGTGCATCGTTCGCGCCCTTGGCTTCAAGACGCCGCTGTGACCTTGCGTGCCACGGAACGCTCAAGGCGAGCCGCCGGGTGGACCGGCTGTGGCAGCACAACGTTTGGACGGCAAAGCCTGTGCGGCCGAGGTCGAGATGAACCTCGTTGAACGAATCGACACCGTGAAAAAACAAGGCATAGAGCCGCATCTTGCCGTTATCATTGTCGGCGATGACCCCGCATCACACGTCTACGTCAATTCAAAAATCAAAACCTGCGAACGCCTTGGCATCCGTTCGACCCACATCGCCCTCGCTGCCGATGAGACAGAGGCGGTCCTCAGAGAACACATTCACACGCTGAACGACCGCACGGACGTCCACGGCATCCTCGTGCAATCGCCGCTTCCTGACCACATGGACGAAACGGCACTGACGGATCTGATTCATCCCAACAAAGACGTTGACGGGTTTCACCCTGAGAACCTCGGTCGGCTCGTCCAGGGAAGAACGAACGGCATGCTCCCGTGCACGCCCAGTGGCGTCATGCGCATGCTCCGCTGGGCTGGCATTGAATTGGAGGGCATGAAGGCGGCGGTGCTCGGACGATCTCGAATCGTGGGCATGCCCGCCGCCTTGCTTCTGGCCGCCAAGGGCGCCGACGCTACGGTAACGGTGGTTCATTCCCGTACCGAAAACGCGGCCGAAGTGTGCCGAGAAGCCGACATCGTCGTGGCGGCCGTGGGACGCCCCGAGATGGTCAAAGCGACGTGGGTAAAGCCCGGCGCCGTCGTGGTCGACGTGGGCATCAACCGCGTCCAAGACGGAACCACGGAGCGGGGCTGGCGCCTTGCAGGCGACGTGGACCCCAAGGTGGCCGAGGTTGCTTCGTGGCTTTCGCCGGTTCCTGGTGGTGTTGGGCCGATGACGATCGCCATGCTCATGGAAAACACCGTCAAAGCGGCCGAGTCTGTCCTTGACCGCTGACGAGAAGGGCTAAGAAACGGGCGGTTGAGCAACGCCCGTGGTCCACGACCCTCGAGCACCTCGTCTTGCAGCCGCAGCGACGCTGACGGCGGCCGTGGCGGTGTTGTTCACGGCCATCAACCTCGTGGGTGAGTTTCTGGGCAGCCCCGGTTTTTCAATCGAGGAAGGCGCAGCGCTCATCGTCGGAGCCGTGATGCTCATTGTCGCATACTTCGCTAACCAACAGCGCGACATTCCTGCCCTCACCCGTGCAACACTGCACACCGATGACGCTTTTTCCGACACGCTGGTCTCAGGCACCGGCTCCTCCAACAACGACACCGTGAACCCCACTACGGCGTCCATCCTNACCACCATCCTCGGCACGACACCTCATGCTGACCAGGAACAAGTGAGCAGCGCCATCACGACGCTCTCGTCGGGCGAGTTTGGCGCAGAAGTCCAACGTACGATGGACGCTGCCAAGGCCGCTCAGCAGACCACCATCGATGTACGGGAAGCTTCGCCGGCCGAGGGTGAGACCGGCCAAACGCTCGAGCGAGTGCTGGTCAAACCGGTGCCGCTGCCCGGGCAAACAGCGCAAAGCCTCGTCGACCCGAGCACCATCCCCGGCCTTGAACCTGGCCGGACGTTCGTCACGGACGGCGTGGCGAGCGTACCGTTGCCTTCTGCAAACGAGGGTTCAATCCCCGTTCTTGAGGCATCCGAGGAACCGGACCCAGACGACGTCCGTACCCTGTCGCTTCCCGCCATGCCAGACCTGAGTCAACTTCTGGCTGAACCGCCGGCGGAGGAGGTCAGCGCCGTGGTGAAGGTTGACACCAGCGCTCCATCATGGCCGGATTTGGACGACCTCTTTGACGAACAACCACCAGCGACCAGCACGCCTCAACCCGACTTACCCGACCTACCGGATTTGGACGACTTGTTTTGAAGACGAGACTTGATAGGAACCGCACGTGAGGCCGTTTCATGTGGACGCAGATCTACGACCTGCACTCGCATTCCACCCACAGCGACGGTGAACACCCCGTCGCCAAAGTGGCCGACTTGATGAAGGGCCAGGGCGTGGAATGCTGGTCCTTGACCGACCACGACACCACGTCCGGTTGGTCGGAGGCCATGAACGCAGCGTCCTCAAGGGGTCTTCGATTCGTTCCCGGTGTTGAAATCACNTGCGAGCCGGCACTGCCCCCCAACGANAACCANCTGAAGGCCATCGGGCGGGAGCGTGCCTCAGCCTCGTGGCATCTGCTGGCCTACTTCCCCAACCACGTACCGGGGAAGAACGATGATGATGTGGCCTCGTTCAAGGCATGGCTGGCCCCTCATCAGGACGGCCGATATCCTCGAATGGTGGCGATGTGCGAGCGGCTTCAAGCCTTGGGCATGCCCGTCGACATCGACGAAGTCCGTGCCAAGGCAAGCGGTTCGGTCGGTCGACCGCACCTTGCCGAAGTGATGGTGGAGCGTGGCTATGTTGCCACCAAACAAGAAGCGTTCGAAANCTGGATCGGGGACGGCCTTCCGGCGTTTGTTCCCCACGTTAAGCCCAGCATCGCTTCGGCCGTTGAGGCCGTCAAACTGGCGGGAGGTTTCACATCGCTGGCCCACCCGCTCTACTACGGCGTACCGAGCGCTGACCTGCTGGCCGTGTTGTCCCAACTGGGGGTTGACGCCGTGGAAGCCGTGCATCGCAGCCACACCGATGCGTACCGCTACGAATTGACGGCNGAGGCCAACAGCGTTGGACTCGGCATCACCGTCGGCTCGGATTTCCACGGCCTTTCGTGGCAGTCGCGCCCCGGTAACATGCCCGTTCCTCTCCAAGCCTTGGCTGCTGACCTCAACGCCGAGTGAGCCGGTCCCACATCATCGCCGCCTCAAAGAGGAAAATAACGGGCAGCGCAACCAGGAACAACGAAAGCGGGTCAGGCGGCGACATGAACGCACCGAGGACAAACGCACCGAACCAAATGATACGCCTTGAGGACGCGAGTTGCTGGTGGGACGCCACGCCGGCGCGAAGCACCAGCGTGGTGAGGAGCGGAGCTTGGAACCCGATGGCGGATGCGGAAAGCAGATTGACAATAAAGCCTGCATAGTTGGAAAGGCGCCACTCCGTGGACAAACCGGCCTGTTGGGCGTCGGTCGTGAGGTAGTCGAGAAGCAGCGGAATCAGGCCGTACCACGCGTAAAGCAAACCGGCCACCATCANGGCGAGGGACGCCCCCAGCGCAAGGAGAAGTCGGGGGCCGGGTTTTGGCAACGAGACCTCCAACTCTTGGATTCGCTGGCGAACGGCCTCGTGTCGAAGGCCGTGGAGGGCGACCTGACCGACGACCATCAGCGACACGAGGGTGAGGCCGACATAGCCGGCGATTCGGAGCTGAAGAAAGAGAAACTCCACCGGCGANATCACGATGATTTCGACCCCGTCGGGTAGGCGTTCTTCGTCCACCAGCCAGCCGATGAATTCACTGGTGAGGGGGAACGCCACGATGAAGCCGAGCAGAAACAGCGCTACGTAGAACTTCAACGAACGCTGGAAGGCGTTTCGAAGAGAGGACAGAATTTGCCCCCCCGAAGATTGCGCCAGGCGCTCGACCGTTGCTTGGAGGGGTTCCGATGCCATGCTTCACGCCTCTTCGTCCGATTTGGACGACGAAGCCCACACATAAGAGGGTGTAGAATCAATCCAACTTCGGCCCTCCTTCTTCAGTCGATAGAGTCGATAGACCACAAAGCCGGTCATCCACAACGACGGAAGGCTCAGGAACATGGCCTGACCCATTTTGTCGTCGCCGTAGTCGTTGAGGATGCGAACCTCCATGGTGGTTTCATCCTCCAGAGCCTCATCGTGATGCATGACGATGAAATGGTAGATCTTGGGGGACGTGATGTTGATGCTCAGGGTGGTTTGTGGCGCCACGGTGTGGTGATCACCGAGGGTCTTCATCACCTCCCAATCAATCTGCCCGGTTTCCATCGCCGGGACGCTGGTCTCCACCATGACGATCACAATCTCGAGCTGTGAGGCCATGTTCAGGTTGGTGATGTTGGATTGGACCATCTCTCCGGGCTCAAATTTCTGAATGATCTCGAACGTGCTGTCGCCTTCGCCCAAGCGGAAGGAAACCCGCTCGTCAATGGTTTCCTCTTGGTAGTTCACCGCCATCATCATGCAGGTCAACAAGATCAACATCACGATGCCTTCAACCAAAATATGGCGCCGAACCTTGTCCCTCCCAATGCCCTTGAACACGGGCCCGAAATCGTTGCGAAGACGCGGTTGGAGGTGGTGAATAAACAGGGCACCGATGCTGCCGATGAGCAATCCCAATGGGATGTCGACGAACCAATGAATGCCAAGGTAGAGGATGGTGAAGNTGAACAAGAGGGTGTTGAGCAACACGAAGAGGTGATAGGGCCAATGGCGCCATTCCCTCAGGGTCCCACCCTGTTCCTTNACGTGCAGGTAGTTGAGCATCAANATACCGAACGGAATGGCGACNTGGAGGCTTGGGACGGCGTTGTCAAGCGGGTCGTGCAGGGCGTAGAACACGGTGTACCACCCTTCGTGGTAGAGCAAGGCGTCCATGCCCGGAATCCACGATGAGGTCACCTCGACGTTGAAGAAAAGGTAGTAGGGAACAGCGAGCGCATAGATGAGCAGGTAGTTGAGCGTCACTTTGTCCGTCATGTCCCGGTCGCCGGAATATGCGAAATAGACCGTGGTNACGTAAATCAAAAAGAGGTAAACGAAGAGGTAATGGAAGTTGAGAAACTCGGTCAGCGCCTCGCTTCGGAAGGCGTCTTGGACCCACTTGGTGAACTCACCCTCAATCCCGTACACCCAGTCTGTCCAGTGCCCGGTTCGGGTTTTCATCGGTTCGTTCAATTTGTCCGTGATGGACTTCCACCGAATGATGACGATGTAGCCCATGGCGTGGAGATAATACCGCTTGTTGTGGAATTCTTCCGCCCACTTCCTCCACGGTGTGCGGTGCTCGGGTTGCGTTCGTGTGAAGAACCAACAAATGATGGGCGTGAGGACCAAAATCATGCTCATCATGATTTCGTAGGGGTCCATGGTTTGGCGTCATGAAATGTGGCTTTATGCCTTCGGACGCTTTGGTGCGCAATCAACGGCATTCCCTCACCGCCGGCGATAACCTTTGAAGCAGAGCGAAACGAGGTTGGTGCATGAAGGAAGGGGGCCCGTGGAAACCCGCCCCTGAAAACACGCTGGANAGCCTCCAGCACGCTTTTTCCATGTTTGACGGCGTCGAATTTGACATTCGTCTCACCGCAGACGATCAGCTGGTCGTCCACCACGACCGAACCGTATCGGTGCCCGAGGAACATCTGAAGGGCCATCCGACCTGGCTNGAAGAGTGGACATTGGATGATTTGACGGGGCTNGGTTTCCTCGGTTTTGACGACTTCCTTGACGACCGGGAGGTCCTCAAAGCATGGCGAGACGGTGGTTCCATGGGGTGCGTTGAGATCAAGCGACCCCATCCAAAAAGCGCACAAGGAGGNGGCTTTTTTGGTCGTGACCATCACAATCGNCACATTGCNAAGGCCATGCNCCTCGCAGAGGAAGCCTTGGATGAGCGTGCGATTCCTCGAGAAAACACCGTGTTCTATGCGTTCCATCGCGGCATGCCAGCNTCTGCACGNCTGTCCGAAACGCAACGCCCTTGGGCCGCCCTCATCCCTTACATCCCACCGTACGGAAACCGTACTTCGCAGCGGCTTCAGGTTCTTCCGAAATTTCTCACCACGTCCTTTGCCCGACTGGTCAACCAACACCGAGGTCAGGGCAGCGCCATGCTGCCGTGCGCCGTTGAGTACTTCCAAACCTCCACCAAACACCTGCCGTTGGGGCGGCACGTTGGCCTTGAGGGTCGNGCCCTCCAACGATTGACGAAGGCTCGGGGCGGCATGCCGACCTACGTCTGGCCGACCAAGCCTCACATTGAACACCGGCTGATTCGAGCGGGGTTGTCCGCGCTCACCGACCATGCCGACCCGGCGCTCACCTGGTTGCCNTCCGGTCACGCCCGTTGGCGTCAACCGGGAAAGCGACCGTTACTTGAGGCTGAATGGCAACGGCTGGAGGATGTTGAGGAGGACCATCACCTGCGTGCCGTTCNGGAATTGGAAGCCAGCGTCCCTTTGTGGGCGGACTGTGACGCTTCCCGTCGCCGTGCTCTGGTGGAAGAATGGCACCGACGTTGGGAGTGGCGGTCAAGCATGAAGGAGACGCTTGACCGTTTCTCGGGAGAAACCGCCCCGGCTTCCGCTCCACGCATGATCGGTCATCGAGGTTCGGGGAAAACACCCCGCCCCGTGCTGCATCCTCAATCCAAATGACGCAGTTCTTGTTGCTCGGCGATGTATTTTGGCCGGTAGATGGGGGTGCCCTTCCCGCTTCGCATCACGGTTCGCTCGTCGATGATTTGTGCACCGATGCCGGCGACACGAGCCCAGCCAAAGAACGTCGTGTAGTAGGTGGGGTCCTTGAATCCAACATGGTGGAGCAGGGCCCCGCTGGCGATGTCAACGTTGGCGTTGGGGTTGGAGATTTTTTTGTTTTCAGAAAGGACGCGAGGCGCCACTTCACGCAGTGTGCGGATGATCTTGAAGTTCTCATCGTCCGGGCAAAGCNGTTCACCCAAGGCGAACTGAACGGTGGCCCTCGGATCTTCTGCCCGCAAGACGGCGTGACCAAACCCGAACACCGGTCGCTTTGCGGCCAGTTCGCCACGGACAAAGGCCTCAACCTCATCGGGATCACTGGTGCCAATGCGAAGCACGAATTCCAGACAGGATTGATTGGCTCGCCCGTGGAGGGGGCCGGAGAGGGCGTTCATGGCGCCCGCAATGGAAGCGTAGACGGTGGCGTGCCCGGACGCAATGGCTTTGCCGGTGAACGTGGAGAGATTGCCACCGCCGTGGTCCATGTGAAGAACGAGGTACGTGGCGAGAATCTTCTCCATCAACTCGTCGTCCACGCCGTCCATTTCGAGGGTCCGTACAAAGCGCTGGACCATGTTCAATTCGAGATCGTCATCTGGTATGTTTTCTCCACGGCCTTCACGGATGCGGAACATCAGGCCCATCATGCGAGGCATGCGAGCGATGAGGTTGAGGGCGTCTTCTTTCCAGTCGCCGGTGGTCTCCATCATGCCCAGGGTGTGGATGCCAATGCTCAACCAATCCATTGGATGCCCGTTGCGGGGAAGGGTGTGAAACACAGCAGCGACGCTGTCAGGGACCCGGCCACGAGCGCTTAAATCGGCTTTGAAGGCAGCCGACTGCTCCGGGGTCGGGAGTTCCTTGTTGAACAGCAAAAACACGATGTCTTCAGGCGAAAAGTGGGCGAGTTCAGCGATGGGGTAACCGCAGTAGTGAACGCCCTCGGTGGGGGTCACGAAAGAGGTGCGGCAGGTACCGACCGGAACGCCTCGTAGACCGGTGTTGAGGTGAGACGAATGAACGGTGAACATGGGTTCATCTTGCGTCATTTCGTGGCCCTCAATGCGCCCGACATCCACGTTCGGTATAAATGCGGCTCTTGGATGCAACCGAGGAGGGAAACGGTGTTGCTGAGAACACCTGAGCAGTCTATCGTTTCCAGCGACGTTTCGTGGGAGGCCACGTTCGGAAGCCTTTGGTCGAGGTCCGGTCGGCAAAAACGTTCAGACGAATGGTTTGGCCGTCCACCAACAACGCATCCTCCGCTTCAATCCCCGGGCACGTCGCTTTCACTTTCTTCCACGCAGAGGCCGTAGCGAGGTTTTCACCCCACCATGGAAAGGCTCGACACTGCTGCGGTCGAACCTCGTAGATGTTGCACTGCTTAGCGTCGTTCAAGTGAATACAGATCCCGTCCTCTTCCCTGCTTTTGAGAACATAACGGCCGTCGTAGGTCTGCCGTGTATCGCGCTCCAACCACGCCTCCACCTCAAGGCCAGCGTGGTTGGCGAGACGCTGTGCATCATCGGGCGAGAGGTAAACGATGCCACCCGGTTCGTCGCAACACTTTCCACAGTTGGCCTGGCAGGAGAATCGAACCCCGTCCATCCACCACGGCGCCCTCATTCTTCCTCACCCACGAGCACCGTGCGGGGACGAAGGGTAGCCAGGTGGACGAGGCGTGGCGCATCGTCCTCCTCCAGCAAATCCTCGGCTTCAATGCCCGAGCCGTCGATGTCCCATTCACCCTCGGGCTCGTAGTCGTCGAGGTCGGTCGAGACCGGCACGGGTTTGGAGGCGGCCTTTCGGCCCGACCTGCGGCGACGAGGCACCCGTCGCTCGCGTGGCGGTGCATCGTCTTCAAACGGTGGCAAGGGTGCTCGATCGGGGTCGATTTCAACCAGACGTTCCTCAAGCCCTCGCAACTCATCAGCGATGGTGATCAGTTCGTCAATGTCGGCTTCAACCGCTCGCTGCGCCAGCACCACCATCCGCTCCTCAAGGCGATGGAGTTCGAGCGAGGACGCCACAGCGCTGCTGGTGGTCGCATTCATCCGCTCGTCAACCGAGGCATCCAAATCCACCAGCACGTCAACGGCACGACCGAGATCATCACTGTCCAGCGGTTCGTTGGNCCGTACGATGTACTTCTCGCGCTCGTGAAGGTCCAGCACCGAAGGTCGCCCTGGTTCAACCGGGTCAACCGCCTCGCGNAGCCGTCGCTCCAGCGCCTGGCTGTCGGCGCCAAGTTCCTCAGGCGTCCATGCGGGTGGTGCGTAATCGTCCTCCGCCCAAGGTTCAAGCGGGCTGTGAAGATCCACACCTCCGACGTCAACCTCCGAGTACACGCTGTCCAGCGCTTCACCGACGAGTTGGGCTGCGAGGTCGTCCACACGCTGCCGTTCTTCGGCCGAAACGGGGGTGCCGTGTTGACCGTCGATGAGGACGGAGACGTCGTCATGATCGAGGAGAACCGCCCCCTGTTCAAACGCCATCGCCAAACGCTCCAAACGACCTTCCGTAGCACGCCATCCGGAGGGCTCCATGCGGCTCAACTGTGCGAGGTGATGGTCCGAGACCAACAAGTTGCGTTGTGAGCATCGCCACCGACCGTAGGCCATCAGGGTGGGTGAGCTCGGCGCCAAAAGATTCGCAACGCTCGAGGTGCGCAGCACGTCCTTGAGTCGCGAGGACGGTAGGTTCTCGACGGGGGTGCGCCCGCCAGCCACGACCTGCACACCGAGGTTGAGCGCGTGGTCAAGCAACAGGCCCAACTGGTGGTGCCACACCTCGTGTTCGGCAAACACATGAACATCATCGACAACCACCGCCGAAGCACCGACCAGGGCGTGCTGCCACTGGGCGTCAAGACCGTCCACGGTGGTGGCGTCGGCGGCCGTGAGCCACAGGACATGCCCCTCTTCACGACGAAGCAAAGCCTGCCCGGTGGCATGGAGCAGGTGCGAACAACCGGCCTGCGCCTCAGCCTGCAGGAGGAGCGGATTGAGGCCGCCTCCGGGGCGGTCAACGACATGCTCGCAGCAACGCGTGGCTTCGAAATTCTCCTCGGCGACGAACCACTGTTTGAACGTCCTTGATGAGGAAAAGGGCATGCGCTTGGGCCAAGACGGTGCGATGTTGAGGGTGTGGACCGGGTGGTGGCCGTCCTCTTCGGTCGGAGGCGCCAGTGACTCACTCAGTTGGCGAGAAGGGCGACCCCGCTGCTCGTTCAGGACGTGGCTCCAAACGGGCGTGCCGTCGTCCTCAACGCCAACAAACCCCGATTCGGAAGGAACGGGTTCAGCCACCGTCTTTGCCTCCAAGCGTTGACGAAGTTCGGTCAATCGATGGGCAACATGAGAGGCGTAATTGTGTTCGATGTCAAGAAAGGAGGTAGGCTGGCCCACGTTAGGGCCGAGGACTCGATCGGCGATCAGGTCGTATGTTGGTCGCTGCGGGACGCCCACGCGTTGAACGAGACCGAGAGGTCGATGGGGAACCGTGGTCGTGCCCAGCAGGGTGTTGAGTTTGGACCGTGCAGGTTGCTGATCGTCCGTGGCTTCTGTCTTGCCTTCTGGTGTTGGCTCAGCCTTGGCCGTTTCGATGGCCTCGCGGAGGTGCCGTTTTGCCTCCTCGAGTTTGGTCCTCAGTTTGGTGGGGTGCGACGTCATTGGTCCCCACCCTCGTACCGCTCAAGGGCCTCTCCGTACTCGTCGTAAAGCGCCGTCGAATCCATGCCGTCGTGATCCTCAAACGTGCTCCAGCGACGGTACACATCATCCATGTTCAGATTGGCTTGAGATTTGGTAGACGCTTCCCTTGACGGTTTACTGTCCGCCTCGACCGGGCGAAGGCTGTTGGTCAGCGGGCGACTTTCCTCGGAGGACGGCAAGATGACGGTTTTTGCCACGCGGTCGGTGGGGAAGTCAACCGATTCCAGGTCCGGTGAACTCACCACGTTGTCCTTCAACGCTGAGGTGTGAGGATGGTTGGGGATGGGGGCCTGCCGCTGCACCGCACGGGTTTGTTTGTCTGAGAACACGTCCAGGTTTTCTTTTCGGTACGCCTGAGGCGCCGAGGCTTTACGTGGCCAGTCAGGGAGCGACGGCGCACGTTCCACCACGGCGGAACTTCGCCTCGGGGTCAAGCCCGCCTTCACGGGTGGCAGAGCGGGCGTTGATTTTCGCTTGGGCAAGCGTTGGGCAGACCGCATGACAGGAACGCTTTCCTCGGGCGTGGTGACTCGTGTCCTGCGCCGCGCTCTCTTCGGGGTCGAGGCGGGAGGTTCGAAGCGTTCGACAGGCTCGGCTCGGGGTGACTCGCTCACAAAGCGACCCTCGACAAACGAAGGTTCGGATGGGGGGCGCCACGGTGATGAACCGATGACTACAGAGTCCACTTCGACGGTTTCAACCACTTCGTTTGCCGGCGGTGAGGGCCATGCCTCGACCACGTCGGCCAGCGCTTGCGTTGCTTCCGCTCGTTCCTCGGCGTCGGGCTCATGAGAGCCGCCCTCGACGGCGGTGTCCATCGACAGAGTTGCACCGACGACCGCACCTTGATGTTGGATTTGAGCCTCAAGCCACTGCTCTTCTTCTTCATCGGGAGCGAGCAACAGCGGGTGGTCCCACAGACCGTCCGGGTCGTCGATCCACGCTTGGACGTCCGATGACCGCACGAGCGTCACCTCAGCGAGCAAACGTCGCTGGACGGCCGTTTCAAACATCTCAAGGTCCGTGGTGACCAGAGCAACGTGGTCGTTGAATCGAACACCGTCACACATGGAACGGAACGCATCGAGCATGCCGTCTTCGCCCAGTGCATTGCCCAAACGGTCCAAGCCGTCAAGCGCAAGAACAGACCGTTCGTTACCCCACTGAAAAGCGTTCACAACGGCGTCCATGGCNGCCCTGTCTGCGAGCACCTCGTAGTTGCCGTGAGGTGAGAGAAGGGCGTACGACTGCGGTGCTGGGAGACGCCGGGTGATGTCCGTGCTGGCGTGCGGTAAGCCGAACAACCCCAACAAAGGCATGCCGCGCTCACCCAGTTCAACCGCCAAATGAATCATCGGGTGGGGGTCAGGTGAATCCATCAGGTAGATTCGACCCGGTTCCAGTTCCAAGCGAGGCGAGGCCGCCGGGGAAGTGCGACGGCGCTCTTCGGTCGAGAGCGCGAGTTGCTCAATGTCCTCGAGGCGAGCGGCACGTCGCCATGAGGACGATGGTAAACGGACGCTTGACCACCAAGAACCCTCGGCATGGACGGTGTCTTGGTGCTCAAGATGAAGCACGCTCTCGGGGTGCTGGCGCATGGTTGAACGCAGCGAATTCATGGTCAGTTCGTAGAGGAGAACGTGATTGTCCACCTCGAGTGCATCTTGCTCGATCGCCAGCAGGGCCTCCAACCCGACATGGTCCGTGGCTCCGTTGTGAAACGCCATCACCGGTTGCCCGAGCCGAAAGAGAAGCCATCCCTGTTGTTCGGTGTTCTCCACCGCAGAGCGGATGCAGACCGCACCCGATTGTTCGTGCATGGCGAGGTTACGCACCAAAACACGGAGAACATCGACGCCACCGCGTCGTTGCTCAATGAGGTCACCGTGTTCGATGGACACCATGCGTTCGCACCCTCCGATAGCGGCTTTGCTAACCCCCCTCTTGAAGGGTGCGGCTGTGGCTCTCGCTGTCCAGCGATTTGGGAGTGCTTGTCGGTGAGGCCGAGATGGGCGCCAAATCAACGGCCATGAACCCGCTCGTAGCCGGAGATTCGCCTCGAAAGGACCTTGCGCAACGGTTCAAATTCCAGAACCCCTCCCCNCAGCACGATGACTCGGACGGCTCACCCACTGTCCGATGAAGAACACGAGCTCCTCGAGGCAGGTGCGACCCTGTTTGATGCGGGGAAGTTCTGGCACGCACACGAAGCATGGGAAGACCTGTGGAACGACCTGAAACGACGGCGTGCCTCCAGCCACGAGATCCTGCTCGTTCANGGAATGATTCAGACGGCAGCCTTGCTCCTGCACCATCAACGAAAAAACGTTGGCGGCGTCGAAAAACAGTGGGCGAAACTGACACCAAAACTGGAGGGTTGGTCCGTCGCCTGGGGGTTTGACATCGAGCGCCACCTCGAAACCATCGGTACGTACGTCCTTGACAACGGAACGTGGGCGTTGACCGCCGCTCATCATCAACTTCCACGAGCGTGAGGTTCAAAATCGGGCAACGCCTCTTCCGGGCATGGTGGACGTTGACGGGCAACTTCCCTCCGACATGCGTCGCTTCATCCATACACCGGCGGCCAAGCCGCTTGTGTCCGGAAGGAACCTTGCCTTTCTGGGCAGTCTAGCCATCGCTGGAATCCTGTACATCGTGCTCCGCCAGTTCGCGNTCGACACCGTCCTTTCGGTCGTGTTTGCCGGACTGACCCTGGCACTGAACGCCACCGTTCTGATGCTTCGGTTCAGGGCTCATGCGAGCACACCACTGGCCGTGAACATGAACCACCCCTTCATGGACAGCGAACCTCTTGGTGATGCGAAAGTGCTCGTCCGCTTGCTTGATGGTCGCTGGGTCGACCCGGGTCCTCATCGAGTTCGAACCGTGCCCGAAGACCTCCTGGGCGGATTCAACCTCGTTCAGGACACGGATGATTTCCCCGTCCTCGGACACTTTGTGGCCAAGCCCGACAACACCGGAACGATGGTGCGCCACCTTGCCCTCATCAACCAGGCCATCGCCCTTCGCGACGCCGTGAACGAGGTCCCCGACCCGATTGAAACCGCACGGGAGCGAGAAAAACTGGAGACCGGGTTGCTGGAGCGTTCCTGGCTCGAGGACGAAGAAAACGTCGAGGTGGAAAGTCCGCTGGTCTCGTTTTTTAAGGGAAAAGAATGACGGTTTCCGCCTGATTTTGACCCCTATGTTCAAAACTGGAATCCATGACCGTCCCTTGTGCCTACCAGTGAAACTTGGATGTCAAAGGTGGAAGCCTTGGCACCCCACGAGCAGGAAACCCTGCTGGGGACATCCCTCTCTCGCCGCTTCGCTCAACTTCCTCTGTGGTTAAGCCACCCCGCCAACATCGGTGGGTTCTACGGCCTGCTCGTCTCCCTTGCCCTTTTGCTCCCGTACGCCTTTGGCGATCAGAACAACGAGGTGTGGGGTGTCCAGTGGATTTACCACATGTCGNTGCTGCTCGTTGCGTGTGGCGCCAGCGGGTTCTTGTCCATGATCATGATTTCACTCTCAAAACGGCATCCNATGGCCCCACCGCGACAATTTCTCTACCCCATGCCGTTCATTGGCCTGGCCTTGCTCAGCATCGATCGGGTGGGCATGTTGAGCGTGCCAGCCATGTTGGTGTGGGCGCTGCTTTTGTTGCCCGGACCGATTTACGTTCATCTGTCATGGGCACCTCGCTGGCGCCTCCTCTGCATGATTGAAGACGGCAAAGATCCCTTCGTTGGTCTTGAGGTCAAAGCCGAAGACAACCTCGAGGCAGAAGAGATGGTCGGTGAGGACACCGAGATGCTCGAAGTCGTCGATGCGTTCGAATCCGAGTGAGGTCAAATCACACCAACCTGCGGGCCGACCTTCTCAAAACACGTCAGCACGGCATCGAGGTCGTCCCGGGTGAGTCCAGCCGACATTTGGGTTCGAATTCGGGCCTTGTCCCTCGCCACCATGGGAAACACGATGGCACCCGCCATCACGCCTTCCGCCCCGAGGGCTTGGGTCATGGCCTTCGCCGTGGATGATTCCCCGCACATCACGGGGATAATGGGCGTCACGGAATCGCCCGTGTCGAAGCCCATGGATTGCAGTTCTTTTCTGAAATAATTCGTGTTCTCCCAAAGCCGTGCGTGATGTTCGGGCTCGTTCATCAGGACCTCGATGGCGGCTTTTTGCGCAGCGGCCACGCCCGGTGGTTGGGAACCGGAGAGCAACCACGAGCGGGAGTGATTGAGCGCGTGGTTTCGGGTCATCTCGGTCCCGGCCANGATGCCGCCTTGAACGCCAAGTGCTTTGGAGAAGGAGCCGGTTTCGAAGTCAACTTTGCCTTGGAGTTTGAAGTGGTCCACGATGCCGGCTCCGCCGTCGCCGAGAACGCCTTCACCGTGGCAGTCATCAACGTACACCATGGCCCCGTACTCCTCAGCGAGCGCCGTGACCTCGTCGAGCGGTGCGATGTCGCCGTCCATCGAGAACACGCCGTCGGTGATGATGAGTTTCCGGTCTGACCCTTCGTGAGACTTGAGCACCGCTTCGAGTTCACCCATGTCGTTGTGAGCGTAGACGGCCCGAGACGCTTTGGTCAAACGAACGCCGTCAATGATGGAACCGTGATTCAGCTCATCGGAGATGATGACATCTTGGGGCCCGGTGACCAGTGTTGGAATCAGGCCGACGTTCACGGTGTAGCCGGCCGAGTAAATGAGCGATGCTTCCACGCCTTTGAATTCCGCCACCTTTTTTTCCGCCTCAAGGTGAATGTCCATCGTGCCGGCAATGGCTCGAACCGACCCGCTTCCAGCGCCATAGGTCGCCGTGGCTTCCTGCATGGCAGCCACGACGTAGGGGTGCGTGGTGAGGTTCAGGTAATTGTTGGCCGAGAGCATGATGGTCGGTTTCCCGTCCATTTGACACCGGGGCACGTTGGGTCCTTCGAGGGTGGGTGGTTCCCAAAGCAACGATTTCTCGTTGAGTTCATCGTAGCGGGCTTTCATCCACGACATGTCACCGGGCATGGTCAATCCTCGTTTGCCCACACGGGACCCCGGCTTTTGTTGTTTGTCTCAATCATTCAGGCCCATCAGTGCCAGGACATTCATGCCCGACAGGTCCAAGCAGTCACCTTCCCGCAGTCCGAGGTCCTCGAGCCAGAGGTCGCCGATGGCCGTCCGGTGCAGGTCGATGACCTTGTGCCCGAGGCTGGAGAACATGCGACGAACCTGCCGCTTCTTGCCCTCGTGCAGGGTGATTTGCGCATCGCATTCAGCCAGTTGATGCGCTTCGGCGGGTTGCGTTCGGTGGGTGGACACCTCCCCGTTCACCTCCAGTTCGATTTCGACACCGTTGCGAAGCGCCCCAAGGTCATCTTCACCAAGCGGCTCCGCCGTCCGAACCAAGTAAACCTTGGGCACGTGGTGGTGCGGGTCCGTGATGCGACTGACCACCCGTCCGTCAGTCGTAAGAACGAGCATCCCGGTGGTCGCTTCATCCAAACGACCCACGGTCACCATTCGATCCTTGTCTCGCTGTGAAAGGTGGTCGGGGAGCAGGTCAAACACGGGTGTTTTTCCAAGCGATCGCTCGTGTTTGTTCAGTCTCGAGCAGAGGTAGCCCGGGGGTTTGTTGAGAATGAGCGTAACGTGTTCCTCGGGGAGATGAAGGAGGTTGCCTCGGTACGTGACCGGTTTGGTCCGAGGGTTGAATTGGAAACTGATGTCCTTGGTGACCGACCCGTTAACGGTCACTTCGCCCGCCCAAACCGCCTCCTTGGCCGCGCGCTTTGAGCCAAACACGCCGGTTTGTGAAAGAAACTGGTGGAGACGGAGTTTCATCGGCTTCAAACCAACCCAAGCGAGGGTTGTGCATGAGAATTGCCCTCCCACCTCGGCACCGGCGCGGTCGGCTGGAGACGCCTGCGTGATACGAGGATTTTCATAGCGAAGGCCGAAGGAAGAGCCCCATGGCGATGCAGGAACAAGCGGGTGCGTGGACCAAAGCCTTCGACGACGGTGCGTTCGTGCGAAAAAACAGTGAATTCCGCGACGTGATTTCAGACGACGGACCCTTCCTGCCCGAGAGCGGACGCTACCATCTGTACGTTTCACACGCCTGTCCTTGGGCTCATCGAACCGTTCTGGCGCGGAACCTGCTGGGTTTGGAACACCACGTTAGCGTGGACGTTGTTGACTGGCGAATGAACGACGACGGTTCGTGGTCGTTCAATCCCGAGGAGCCTGGCGCCACCGTTGACAGCGTGAACGGTGAAGACCACCTTGAAGCCGTTTATCGCAGAGCCTACGCAGCCTGGACGGCCGAAGGAAACATCGGCACCGTTCCGGTGCTGTGGGACAAAAAAACCGGGACCATCGTCAACAACGAGAGTCGAGACATCATCCGCATGTTCGGGACGCTGGCCCGAGGCGTGGGGTCGGCCTCCACCCTCTGCCCCGAGGGGCTCACGGCGGCGATTGACGCCATGATCACCGCCAATTACGAAACGGTCAACAACGGGGTCTACAAGTCCGGCTTTGCTCGAACTCAATCGGCCTACGAAGAAGCCGTCAGCGGCCTGTTCAACCGCTTGGACGAACTCGATGAGCATCTCGCTGACCGCGATTGGTTGGTCGGCGAAGGGCGAGGCACCCTCACGGAGGCCGACCTTTGCCTCTTCACCACCCTCGTGAGGTTTGATTTGGTCTATGTCGTCCACTTCAAGTGCAACCTTCAACGCATCATGGATTACCCACACCTCCAGGCTTTCGTGGACCGGGTCCTTGCGTTGCCTGGTGTTCGAGCCACGTGCGATTGGACGCACATCAAGAACCACTATTTCTGGTCGCACCAGCACATGAACCCGTTTCGGATCGTTCCGCTCGGGCCACGTTTGGGCCCGCACGTCTCGTGAGGAAGGAGCCGTTTTCGTGGGTGGGTCGCCTGTGAACGGCCAAACCACCGGCCCGTTTTCCACTCCTCACCGTTGCCCGAGAAACCATCAGCGTTATAACACGCTGACGGTGAAAAATCATCATGGGAACTCGTCGCCGTGCTATGGTTTTGACCGCCTTTTTCCTTCAACTCCTGATGGTGGGCGCCACGGCCTCGCCACTCGCTGATGCGACCAATCCGATGGGCGATGCCTCCAAGATGAACACCGACCTTGTCGAGCGTCTCGACGAAGTCGACGATGCGACCGTGTTGCCGGTCATCTTCCAGCTCCACTCACCGGTCACTTCCCACGATATGGCCTTCATGCGCAACCTCGGATTGGACGTGTTGGGCGATGCTCCTCGCATTGACGGAGGGTTGGTTGAAGGGAAAGCCATCGATGTTCGCCGGATGTCGACGTGGGACCGCGTGGAACACCTTGAACTGGACAAGCCGCTGGAATTCTTCTACCTGCCTTCCGATTGGGGCGGTCAGCCCGAGCCCGGCATCATGATGCACGAGACCACCCACATCGTCGGAGCAACCGACGCATGGGACCGTGTGATTGTCACCCCAAGCGGTGAGATTCTTCGAGAGGTCGACCTCTCGTTCAGCGAATGGGACGGCGACGGCACCGCCATCGTCGATCTTGACACCGGCGTGGATGCGGGTCACCCCGACTACGACTACCTCGAACCGTGGACCGGCGAGAAAACGCTCTATTCTGCAAAGTGGACGCCGGCCGACAACGAATGGGTCGAGACGAGAAACTCCGACACCTCCTCGGGCCACGGCACGCACGTCGGTGGGACCATTGCGGGGAACGGCGATGCCTCTGCAGGTCGTCGGGCCGGTGTCGCCAAGGGCGGGCAACTTATCGCCCTCGGAGCGGGCGACGGAGCCTCAATTTTTGCCGGTGTACAGGGCCTCGAATGGACCTATGCACACTCCATTCCCGGTCAGAACCCCCACCACATTCGCGTGGTGTCGAATTCCTGGGGCAGCGACGGCGATTACAACCCGGAAGGGGCGATTGCTCAGCTCACGGACCAACTCACCTACGACAACGGCGTAGCGGTCATTTTCGCAGCCTCCAACTCCGGCGGCTCGGGTGCCGAGTGCTCGGGTGGTTTGCGAACCAACGTCTACGCCAACACGCCCTCAGCCATCTCCGTGGCCGCCCTCACCCACGACGGCACCGCCGTCACCTCGTTCTCGTCTCGCGGTTGCATGAACCAGCAACACACGTGGCCCGATGTAGGTGCACCGGGTCGTGACATCTGGGCGACCGCGCCGCGAGGCACGGCCATCGACGCCTCCACGCGAACGCAAGGTGATCTCTACTACATGTCCATCTCGGGCACGTCCATGGCCACGCCGCACGTGGGCGGCATGGCAGGCATCTTGCTCGACGTGGCCCCCTCGCTGGGTGTGGCGGACTATCACCGGGACGACCACGACTTCGGTGATAGCCTGGTTGGCGGCGAAGGGACGGCCGCTTACAGCCAGTTCGAGGACTGGGACACGCGCAACAACAGCCGAGTGCACGAAGTGGAACTCATCCTCGAGTTGACGGCGCGCTACGAGGGCATGGAAAATTCATGCGAATCGGGCAACGACGAAGACGGCTGCAACGACATTCCCGAGACGTGCTACCGCAGCGCCACGGGAGCGTGCCACGACTGGCGCATCGGCCACGGGTTGACCGATGTGGACGCCGCCGTGGCCCTCGCTCGGACGCTTCAATTGATGCGGGACCAAGACGGCGACGGTTTGGTTGACCATCCCGAGTACAACGTTTGGGACGCCTACGAGATTTACGAGAGCATGATGACCACGGTCACCATCCCCACCAACACCGATCGGATTCGACACGCATGGAAAGGCGACTGGAACCATTTCAACAACGGCCAGACCGGTGCCGTGTACTACACCGAGGATTCCCACTACGTGTGGATACCCAACGGCACCACGCGGCTTGAAGCCACCTTTGCCGCCAGCGAATTCGACGGTGACACGGGCCAAGCGGGAGCGCTGCAACTCGCCATCGACCTCGGCGACGACGGGAGCAACGACGCGCAGGGTGAGGGGAACCGCCTCGCCGATTCGTGGTATTACGACATCGAGGTTGATGCTTCTGCATGGGGTCAATGGGCCCACTTTGACGTCTCAGGGACAGCCGTGACCCTCTGGGGGTTCCTCAGCGACATTGAATTCTTTGAATCCCGGGTCCCCTACACCGTGGACGTCGTGCTGACCCTCGATCTGTCGCAGCCCGTTGACGTTCAGTTTGAACAGCGGCCGGATTTTTACTCCGACCTCAACCCCACCACGCCCTCGGATGAATACGAAGAGGACATGGACGGCATGTTGACGTTCACGCGGCCTGCCTACGACCAAGCCACCGTGGTCTCGCTGATTAAACCCAAAGCAACGGGCGGGCAAGGCGGCGATTCAAAGGGCTTCATCGCCACCTTGGGCGAAATCATCGTGGAACACCCGTTCGCCGTGATTTTCTCGCTTCTGATGCTCCTCGGTGCGGCCGGAACCGCCGGGTACGCCGTACGTCTCCAAACCGAAGACGATGTCGAAGACGCCATCATCGTGGCAGACATGGAAGACCAAGCGTGATGGTTGGTGCCGCACAGAAGAAGCGGCACCGTCGCTCATGGCACCCAGTCTTTCTGGTTGAGGTGAGGCTTGTACTCCTCCGGCTTGTGATGCGCTTCGAGCCGATCCAACAGCCAAATCACCCAGTGAAACACGCCGATGCCGTCTTCGGGTGTGACACTACTCATTTCATGCATTTTGTAGCCCTCTTCCGTCAGGTGTAGCATTCGACGCATGCTGGGGCCAATCAGGCTGATGTAGCCCTTGTAGAACGAGTACACGATGTCAAACGAAAGGTTTCGATGGAAGGTCATCACCGCGTGATTGGCCATGAGGACGATGACGGCGTTCGTGGCGTCTTTCTGCTCCCTCGACAGCGCCATCAACTCCTCCAGCGTGGCGTCCTTGGACACCATGGAACCAAACGTGGCGAAACCGCGTTGCACCAGCGGATTCTCCAGCGAGGTAGCGATGGTCTGGGAAATCATGTACCGACGGTTGCGATTGACCTCCATCACTTGGCGCAGACCGAACAAAAGCGTCGCCATGATGGCGAGACCACCGAGTGCCTCACCCAAACTTGCGGCGGTCTCAAGGTTCATTCAAACACCTCCGTAGGAAGCCGAACTTACTCGCTTTCTTGGATGAGGATGGACTCGGGCGGTGTTGATTTCGGTTCGTCCTTGATTTGCAACAGCACGACCAGCACCAGCGCTTGGAAGGCTGCACCGAACAGGAACAGGTTCGGGAAACTCCCACCGGCGACGTCGAGGAGTTGCGGTGAAAGCGCATTGCCGGTGAAGGCTCCGACATTGATGAGCGTCATGTAGATTGAAAACTGCGTCCCTGCAACCTCCTTGCTGGTGACCGACATCAGGAAAGCGAGCAGGTTCGCACCGACGATGGCCCATACCAGCGTCCAAACCAGCCAGATTTGGAGCATCATGTCGTTGTCCGTCCACTGCCCGCGAAGAGCGGACCACGCCACCGTCATGACCGTCCCAACGGCAACGGCCGCCGTCAATGTCCTCTTCGATCCAAACTTGGATCCCAGCAGCCCACCAACGAGGAAACCGAGCATGGTCATGAGGAAGACCGGCAATCCTTTGGCGTCAAGGAAATCTTGGGAGTCCCACCCCAACTCCTCAACGAAAAGGAATTCCCATTGGAAGTCAATCACGCCCATGCCGGTGCCCATGCCGCCACCGATCCACATGATGGTGCACAACACCAATGCCATCTTGGCGGCGCTGCCCGAGACGGCCGACTGGAATGCGGTTTTGATTTCGCCAAAGGTCATCACGTCGCCTTGGTCCGTCGAGGCTGAATGAACCGAAGGCTTGCTCCAAGGGAACAATTGGTCGCCGGGTCGCTCTCGCACGAACAGCGGAATCATCATGATGGCCGCTAAGACCACGATTTGAACCTGCAGCGCCGCATGGAACCCCGAATCGTTGAGAACCCGACTCAACCCGAGCACGGCGAACATGGCACCGAAACCTTTGGCCACGAACATCAAACCGTTGGCCAACGGCAATTCTTCATCGCTCAACGTGTCAACCGCGAGGGCATCGGAACTCACGTCTTGAAGGGCAGCGAAGATGTTGTGAATCAGGAAAAACATGCCGAGGGTTTCCAAGTCCGAAGCCGGGTCGTCCACCAACAAGAAGGCCGCCATCGTGAGCATCATCCCGAGTTGCGAAATGAGCACCCAGGGCCGACGTTGACCCATCCGAGGGAAGCGGTAACGGTCGATCACGGGACCGAGGACGAGTTTTCCGATGATCCACGGAATCATTCCGGCCGAGATGAGAGCGAGTTTTTGTTCGTCGTTCATCGCACCGTCATCAACGAGGAAGGTCACGAGGACGGTGGCGATGAAGAACCAGGGCACGCCCTGTGCAAAATACAATGCACAAACGGTTCCGAATCGGGCCACGCGGCTCTCTTGCATGTTCATTCCCATGGATGCGGGATGGACCGCCCAAATCTAATACTTCCCCCAGCAAATCGTTGTGATACGCCAAAAAAACCACGGGTGATGGTTGAGCCAGTCGAGGGGAAACCTTGAGATGACCCGGCCCAAGTTTTGAGCGATGCTGCCACGTGAGGCCTTTCAGTCATGGTACGGGTCCAACCGTCCCGACCTTGACTGGTTGGACAAACCCTCTCGGCATCAATTCCGCTGGCGGCAGGTCAACGACCGGTGGGTGACGGCTTCTCGTCAATTTTCAACGCCCGAATCGTTGCAGAATGTCCTGGCAAAGCAGGGTCCTCGGGACGTCTACATCGGCACTTCGGCATGGCTGACGCCGCTCGACCTCCCCAAACGCGCTGAAGAAGAGCGCCCGCAACCGATTTTACTCGACCACCTTGTCGTGTTTGACATCGATGAACGGCCGTTTTGCTATCGGCGGTTGGAGCGAGCGAGGAAAGCCACGCTGGGTCTCTTGCAGTGGCTTGACGCTCATGAAGACCTGACGCTCCTGTGCATCAGCTACAGCGGCGGAAAGGGGTTTCATCTCATTCTTCGGGAGAACGATCGTTCCTTGTTTTCCATTCCTGAACCCCGGGAACGAGAGGACGCCGTACGGGCTTCGAGAAAGGCCTTGCTCGACCGTGTGCTCGCCGCAGGTTTTCCGGTTGACACCACCGTGACCAGCGACACCCGCCGCATCATTCGCCTCCCCGGTTCCTTACACGGCACCACCGGCTGGTGTTGTTCCCGCCTTACTCGCCAACAACTCGACCAGCCACTGAAGCGTTGGAAGCATCAACTTCAGCGCCACCCTCAAGCGACGGCGATGCCCCACTGGCCGTACGGTCCACGCACCTTCCTTTCAACGCTCACCAAAGCAACCCTCCGTCGTCTCCAACCTCGAAAGAAGAACACGAAGGTGAAGATGCAAGAAAACCACGCGCCAACGACGACCACGTTCCAAATCAGCACCCAGGTGGTCGGCACGAAGGGCCGAAGCGCCTTCCTTGCGTGGGTGCCCCATCGATGGAGCGACGGTCAATTGGACGCCCTGAGCCAACGACTGAACACGCTGGGGTGGGGTCCTGTGCACCGATTCTCTTCATCCGGCAAAACCCTCCTTGTTGCTCCCAGAGCCCTGCCCATCGATCAGTTGCGAAAGGCGTTGCAGGGCATGGGTTGGCCGTCCCTCTCGAGCGAGATGAAACGACTCGGCCATGCTTGGGTTGACGCATCGCCCGCCAAGGTCGAAGGTGAAATCATCGAGGAGGAATTCCAGTACGAAGGCGTCTGGGAGGCCGCCGGGGATGGTAACCAGAGCATCCCCTGGTCAGCAACTCACTTGGAATTGCTCAAACGGTGGGGGGTCCAGACTGCTCAGGTCGACGGTGAGGTTGCTGGCCGAGCAGAGCCTGCCCTCAGAATGGTCAGCAAGGTGTGAACCTTTATTTGCTGGCTGAAATAATCTCATATTGCCCAAGAGAGCTGACAGGCGATGACCTTACCTTCATCTGAAGGGGACTCCACCCGACTGCGGGGCACGGGCAGCCCCGCAGTCATTGAGTTGAGACCATGGGAATAATTCAGCGAATTCTCGAAGCGATCTTCAGTCAGGCCAACGCTAACTCAGGGACGTCCAACCGTTCGTTTCAGGCGGCACCGGTGGCCGACGAGCACCCGTGTCAGAACGGTTGCGGCCGAATGACATGGACGGGGCACGCCTTGTGCCCGACCTGCTACAAGCAAGCCAACTTCGGGCAAAAAGAACCTTCACCCTCGAAAATGGATTCCTACAATCGCATTGTTTCCATGGTGGGAGCCGGGAAGAGTGAAGACGAATTCCGAGCCAACCTGACCAACGCTCACGGATTTTACGAGGGCGACGTTAATGCGCTTTGCGCCTCCCCTACCGTTCGGCGATTGATGGGCTGGGGCTAACTCGCCCGCCTGCCTCAAACGAGTCTTGAACCGCTCGACTTGTTGCCCTCAAGGTGGTCAAGCAACCAGAACAGGCCGCCCCAAATGGAGTCTTCACCTTCACCGGTTTTTTCCACGTTGACCATCATGAAAATGTGGATGACCCTCCGCCAGCGACTGGCGAACATGCGCACGTACACGCCGCAGAAATCTTCCACCAAGTCAAGGGACAGATGACCGTTTTTGGCCAGGACGCCGATGTTGTTCATGCCGATCATCAGGGCGTTCATGGCGTCCTTCTCCTCCCGGGTCAACGCCGCCAGTTCCTGAGGTGTCAACTCGTCATGAAGTTTGACGGTGCTGATTGAAAATCCACGGTGAACCAACGGGTTGTTCATGTGAGCCGCCAAATCTCGGCCGATTTCATAGCGCCGATTTTCATTCCAGTGCTTCATTTGGCGAAGACTGAACAACAGAGTGAACAGGATGGCGATTCCGCTCACGGCCTCGCCGATGTTGGCAGCGGTTTCGATGTCCATGATGGGGAATGAACCACGACTTCTTCATGTAGATTATGCCTCGGCCATGAACGTCATCGCCGGGGAATCGGTTATACCGACGACGGTCGATGTACCACCATGGCACCCACAAGCGCCATCGCCTTGCTGATGATGTCCCTCATGGCCCTTTTCGGCGTTGAATACAACGACCCTTGGCAAATCGTTGGCAACGCCATTGAAACCGCCATTGGATTCCTTATCCTCGGCATCTTGGCGCTGATTTACCTGTTGGGGTTGATTCCAAACCCCTTCCCTTGGATGTTGGGNTNACGGCCCGAGAANGAAGGNNNCACCGTGGCCGCTTCCGTCAAAGCGGGGCGATGACGGTGGTGGCGTCACGNAGCCATTCGAGCGAGGGTGAGCACGAGTTCAACTTGAACGTCCTCGTCCTGGTCGTTGAACGGGATGGTGCTCTGGACGTCCAGTTCAACCTCCACCACCACCGAGAGCGGAGCGGACGGTTGCGCCGTTGTCGATGCTTCCAATGACGGCCAAGCCATGTGGAGCACGATGTCGCTGCAATCGTTGGCTTGCCCGGACGTCGTGGCATCTTGGGCCGCCTCACCGCCTCCTCCTGTCATTTCCAAATCGACCGAAACGGTGTCGCAAGCGGCATCGGCGGCGGCCGTTTCACCGTAAGAGATGACCGCATCGATGCGGGTCAACGACCAGCCGTCATCGCTGTAGTTTCCTGCAAGGCTCAACTCCACCTCGTCACTTTCGCCGTTCTGGAGCACCAGCGTCTGCGTGTCGGTCAGCGTGAGGTTTTCTTGAGCCCCGCCCACATCGTCGTCGGCAAGTGCATCAAAAGTGGTGTTGATGGTTGAATCGTANANNCCGTTCATGGCAAAGAGCACCAAGCACAACACGATGTAGGCCACGAACGGTCGTTCATCCTGGTCCGGGGAAGGTAGGATCAGCGGGTTCAGCATTCAAATCACACTCCCCGTACCAACGAAACCCAAACACACCGAAAACAGCACACCTGCAACCGTCATCATGATGAGTTTGTACAAATCGCCGTCTTCAAAAAAGTCAACCTGCGGGACCTTCCTCGAGGTTGAATCATCCATCAGTCCTTCAAACACGCGGTCTTCCCAGCCAATCGCAAACGCCAANGCAACACCGATGAGGGCGGCGGACAGAAGTTGAGGCATGGGCACAAAGGCTTGGACGATCTCAAAGAACCCTGAAGCCCATACCGTGATGATAAGCAGTGCCAAGATGCGAACTCGGCCACGGATGTGTTCATCGGTCAACTCAAACAGGTTNAATCGCAAGGCGAGGAGAATCACAATCAACGGCCGTAGAAGCCCNAAACTACCTTCGATCACAAAGTAATCCCACAGCTCTTGGAATTCCCCATCTTCCAACACCAACTGGACCAGCATGTTGAGGAAACCGATCATCAAGTACACAATAGCAAGGACTTGGAGCGTTTTGTCCCGATGCTCCTTTTTGATGGTGATTTCTTTCCAAAGAATGAACATCATCGCCACGGAAATTGAGGTGTAGGTGAGCGTGGCCCAATAACGATACGTCCACAGCGCAACAGCCCCGTTCGGAGATCCGATGGGGAAGAAAAGGAACGGCCACTGCAAACTTCCCGCACCCATCAAAGCAAACAACAGGAGACCGGCGGCGATGGAGGCGTTACGCAACACGTTGTCCTCATCATTTCGAAACCGGAGGTAGATTCGAACCAACAACACCGAACTCAGGGTCCAGTAGGCAATCGTTACGAAGCCCCAATAATTGTCGATTTTGCTGTAGCCCTCCCCGTCCGTGGCGAGCGCGATGATGAACATCACCACGAGGCCTCCCGCCAGGCCTCCAAACCACGAAAAAAGTGATTTTCGAGTCGTGGTCAGCACCAGCGGGTACATCATGGCCAACATCAAAATTTGTGCCAACGTGAGCGAATTCAGCGTGAATGAAATGTTGTAAAACAGGAAAAGAAGCGTGTCGGAGTACCCCAAGGAATCTTGATTGCTCCGCACGATGTACAGGATGAAAATGAGGGCGTTGACCAGGAACAGCAACCCCATTTGAACCAAAGTCATCCTCGAGTGAAGGTTGGACTTGGTTTGCTTCATCCCGAGCCACACCANNGCCGAACCCATCAAGAACGAGAGCCCCAAAGAGAGGATGTTCAGTTCAGTCGCCGCATCAATGGCCATTGGTGGAGCACGCCCGTTCTTCACATATCAATTTCTACTCGACGGAGAATTGCGAAGAAAGGTTATCCAAGTGGATGTTGGACGCTGGGGAGTTGTCCCTGTTTCCGGACATCAGGAAATCCTCGTTGGGCTAGCCTCACTCATCCGCGCCCAGCGGTAGGATATGGCCTTGGCAATTCTTGACAACGAAATCGGAGCTNGTTGCTGATGCCACCCAAAGGTGCTCAAAGCAGGCCTCGGAACAAATTTTATCTAATCTGTGACGTTGGAATTTNACCGAAAGAGGCGGTGTCTCAAGTGAGGGCTTCGGTTGTTTTTCTCGTCGTAATGTTGATTCTTCTTCCCTACACCCAACACCAAGGATTGGTGGACAACACGGGTTATTTCCCAAGTCCGCCGTATCAGGTCGAACCGGAAAACACATCGACATCTCCCGTGGATTATGCTTGGTCAAACATGCAGACCATGGCTGCGTTCACGGATGAGTTGGCAGACGATTTTAGTACTTATCAAAAATACGATGTTGATGCGGAGGGAAACTGGTATTTCATGGGTGAATTTAACGATAACATAACCTTCGGTAATACCACGCTGGTGCCGCTCAGGGCCCCGGATATCTTTGTGGCAAAACTCAACCACAACGGCGACTGGGCTTGGGCCAAAGCGATTGTTGGCGGCAATCGCTACGGCGGTGAAGCAAGGGCGTTGCAAGTGTTTGATGACGGTTCGGTTTACATTACCGGCACATTCCGTTCGAACATCACTCTTGGTTCCATCAAGCTGAGCACGATGTCCGAATCGTGCTCGTCGTGCAACNNTGCCGAAGCAAATGCACAGGACGTTTTCGTCGCCAAACTCAATGAAAACGGCGAATGGTTGTGGGCCACGAGCGGTGGCGGCACAGCCACCGATGAACCCTATGCCATGGAACTCACATCACAGGGCGAAGCGGTTATTTTGGGACAAACACANGCNGGTNACCNTTGGAACGTCACCTTTGGAGACACGGTTCTANCCAACAANNATACGGAGTCCTTTGTTGCAAAACTCAGCTCNGANGGAGATTGGCTGTGGGCGAATCAGTACGGGATTTGTGAGGGTTATTGCACGTCCGACACCTTACANGTCAGCAAAGATGGGGCCNTTTACATTGCACCANACCCCNGCCGCCACCGANANTCAGGAGGACAACCGATTTTCGGAGAATTGTACGCCGAGCCGCATACCAACGGGTCAAAGACCTACATCACNATGGTAGCACCAAACGGTTCGTTTGTTTGGCTAAAATCGTTTAACACAAACCATACCTCGTACACATCTGCGAAATTTGTGATTCTCGACATCGCCACCAACGNCCAGGGCGACGTTTACTTTGGAGGTGTGTGGAATGNNGNCAGANACCGTGTTGAAACAGACGATGAACTTCGCGTGNTATCCTACAACNGGAGTGNNNATGACCGAGGGTTCGTNGCAAAAATGACGCACGACGGGCGTCTTCTCTGGGCCTCCCACGTGCACAGCACAGGGTGGACGGATTATGAAGGNNNGTACGATACAAACGGCGGCAGCACCATCTCAGAACTTGTCGTTGGAGAAAACAACGAACTCATGGTGTTGGGTGCAACAGGATATACCCGTCAAGCGACGTACAACATCACATGGGAATACAAACTTGGGTCAATGACCCTGTCTGGCGGACGGTCGTTTGTCTCCGCCATCAGCGAAGATGGAACATGGGAATGGAGTGTGGTTGGAAGCGGCAGTTACAAATGGGGTGGTGGGAGCATCAAAGCAATTCAACATCTTGATTTCCTTGGGGAGCGATGGGTTGTTTCTGGATTCACGGGAGAACGAGGGGCTTCTCTAGACCCGTACAACATCGAGGTGGACAACGGCGTTGTTCATTTCACGGCCGACGTTGTGCTGTTGGATGAAGACGGTGATGGTGTCGGCAACTCCGTTGATGAATGCCCTCAAGGTGCAACGAACTGGTCATCCACTGATGAAACAGACACCGACAAGGACGGATGCAGGGACGCTGATGAGGACAATGACGACGACAACGACGACATCCCGGACGATCGCGACGAGTGCCCCGGCTACGACAATTCGAACGACATGGATTGTGACCGAATACCCGACTGGGAAGACGACAGTGATGGGGATGGTGTGGTTGATCAGGACGACATCTGTCCAGGAATCGACGATCGTCTCGACACGGACAGGGATGAAATCCCGAATTGTCAGGACGAGGACGATGATAACGATGACATCAACGATGCTGATGATGCGTGCCCACTGATTGACCAGGAAATCGATTGGAATTGCAACGGCATCAATGACCTTCAAGATGATTCGGACGACGATGGCGTCGTGGACTGGTACGATAAATGCCAAGGGAGTGACGACGCCATTGACCGCAACGAGAACCAAATACCGGACGGGTGCGAAGAAATCGAACAGGAGACTGAAACGGCGGTGAATCAATCAAAAGTGGACGACGGAAACAACGGGACAAGTACAGAAAATGATGATGCAGAAAACGCCTCATCCCTCGAAGAGAGCACAACAGACTCGTTCATGTCAAACAGCACACTATTCACAGGTTTCGGCGGTTTAATCCTCCTCCTTCT
>PBOE01000028.1 GCA_002725275.1 Methanobacteriota archaeon | reverse complement strand
GAACCACGCCCGAAGGGGACCGTTCTTCCCTCGTATGCCCGACATGATTCTCAAGCGAGCCGTTCGCGGCATGCTGCCCTACCAGAAGAAGAGCAGCGGCCGTCGAGCCCTCCGCAACCTCCGTGTTGAGATCGGCTGCCCCAGCCACCTCTCCGGCGATTTGCCCGAGGGCCACGAGCACGGCGACGACAGCAAATTCCGCCGCGATTTGCCTGACCGTTTCATCCGCTTGGGTGATGTCAGTGCAAACTTGGGAGCACCCGCTCACCGATGGACGGGAGGTGACCAGTGATGGCACGCAAGAAGAAGTCCGTTGAATCCTCAGGAAAGCGCAAGACCGCCGTCGCCCGAGCCACTGTCAAAGCAGGCAAGGGACGCGTTCGTGTGAATTCCGAGCCCATTGAAATCATGCAGCCGTCTCTGGCCCGTCGCAAGTCGATGGAGCCCCTGGTCATCGCTGACGCCATGAACCGACTGAGCAAGGTTGACATCGCCATCACCACCAACGGTGGCGGCATCATGGGTCAGACCGACGCCATCCGCACCGCCATCGCTCGCGGGCTTGTCCACTACAACGGTGGCGCCGAGGGCGTTGACGAAGAACTCCGAGACGAGTACCTGCGCTTCGACCGCAGTCTTCTCGTGAACGACCCACGCCGAAAGGAGCCCAAGCACCAACTCGGCCGTGGTGCTCGCCGCAAGAAGCAGAAGTCGTACCGATGAGGCGATACCATGATTATACCAGTACGATGTTTCAGTTGTGGCGGCGTGATCGCCCACAAGTGGGAAGATTTCAAGCAAATGCTGGCGGACGGCAAATCCGACGCCGAAGCCCTCGACGAAGTGGGTTTGAAGCGCTATTGTTGCCGACGCATGTACGTTGGACACCTCGACCTCATCGAAGAGGTCGCACCGTTCAGCGCAGCACGAAACTGAGGAATTCCTCGGGCCCGTGGGTTAGCTTGGCCTATACTTGGCGGCTGGGGGCCGTCAGACCCCGGTTCAAATCCGGGCGGGCCCACCATTTCGTTGTCGGGTGTGAACACTTTGTCCGACGCGTAGCCTNGGGGTTGATATGGCGCCGCTTCAACGCCACTTCATGGGACAAGGTCGCGCTTACGGCTTGGTTTCGCTTCTCCTGTTGGTTTCGCTTCTGCCCTTGGCTTCAGCGGCCGACAGCACCGTTTCGACCAACACCACGTGGTCCGGTGAAGTCGTCCTCTCCGGTAATGTGACCGTGGCGAGCGGCACCACGTTGACCCTCGCCCCGGGCACCACGGTGGATGCGAAAGCCTACGCCATCTTCGTCGAGGGGACGCTGGTGGCCGACCAAGCCACGTTTTTCTCGTCGGTCGTTCCTGAAACCCAAGGTTCGCACGGCCAGGGCCTGTGGCCGGGTATCGTGGTCGAACCGGGCGGGCAAGCCAACCTGACGGAAACCGTGGTTGCCAACGCCTCCGCTGGTGTCCTGGTACGCGGTGCGTTCAACGGCACCGACGTCGTGTTCAACGACGCCTATCGTGGCCTCTCGGTCATGGGTGGCGCGGCTGAAGTGTCCGGCATGGAAGCGCATCGCATGGATTACGAAGCGATTTACGTCGCTTCGGGAACGTTGCATGCGAACGATGTTCTCGCTCGGGAGGTGGCCGTGGGGTTGGCCAACCACGGTCAATCCAACCTCACCGATTTGACGGTGCAGGAAGCCGGCGTTGGCGTACAGTCCCAAGCTGGAAGCATGAACCTGTCAGGCCTCAACGTCCACAACGCCAGCGTTGGTTTTGCCACCGTGTCAGGTGCGAGCACCTTGCTCGACACGTTCACAGGAAGCGGTTTGGCGCTTGCGATCGATGCAGGGAACGCCGACGATTTTTCCCTCGGAAACGAGAACACCCTCTCCGGCGAGCGATTTCTCGTGGGCCAGGCCGTCTCATCCATGGACCTGCAAGGGGTGTCGTTCACGGCATCGGGCGTTGATACCCGTCCGGTGATGGACGTCCGTTGCGACGGAACATGCCGCTTAACGCAGAGCGCATTCGACGGCCCGCAAGTTGGTCTGTCGTGGTCCGGTCCGGGCACTTCAGTCATGGACAATGTGGCGGTCAACGCGGTTCAACAAGCGGTCGAGGCCAGCGGCTCGGGGCATGCGGATTGGGCCAACCTTACGGTGGCGGCATCCGAACGGGTGCTCACGGTACAAACGCCCTCGAGCTCCATCGCCAACGCGGCGGTTCATCTCAATTCAGACGATGGCCGCGGCATTGATGTCTTGGGTGGGGAGCACGTGTGGTCAAACATCACCGCAGAGAAAGCCTTCGTGTCCTCCGACCGGACCTCCATCGGACTGAACGCTTGGTACAGTCACATCACCGTGGACCAAATGACCCTTCGAAACTTCTCGACCGGCGCCCTTCTGGAAGACAGTGCCGTGATGGCTCAATCGGTTGAGGCCAACGTGGGGAGCCTCGTAGGGGTTCACCTCATCGACGCCTCCTTGGTGGGCTCGGACTTGACCACCGTCGTGCAGGAAGAAGGGGTGTTGATGGAAGGCACCTCAACGCTCCATCTCTCAACCTGGACGGCCCAACTCCACAACACGCCGCTCATGCTGTCCACGGAGAGCACGGCCACCGTTCGCACCTTCTCGCCCGTGAACACCGCCCCTTCTTCGGCCGATGCCTTGGGTGATGGAACGCTGTACTACGGTTCGTCGACCAACCCCACCATCAGCACTTCGGCCTCGTATCGGTTGCTGGAAACCGATGTCACTTTCACCGACTTGGCAGGGCAACCCGTTGAAGCGCACGTCCTCGTTCACGGGTTCGCTTTGATGAGCAACGTCAACGGCGCCCTGACGCTTCCTTTGGTGAACAGCGGTTCGGTGGTGGACGTCACCCTCGATGGCGCCGGAGTGCGCGTGACGCTTTACGGTGGTCAAACCGGCCAATCCATTCAGGTTCCCGTGATCCCCGACGGGGACTGGACCATTTCATCCGGTCAAGACGTCGTTCTCGGACCTCGCCCTGACGGTCAACCCCATCAACTCTCAGGCGACCTCACGGTGGCCAACAACGCTGCCTTGACCTTGGTGAACACCGACGTGGTGCTCCCTTCGGGGCACGGCATCACCTTGCAAGGCACCGGCCAACTAATGGGCGAGCACGCCTCAATTTCAGCCGACACGCTCCAGGCGAGCGGCCACAGCATGCTCACAGGGTCGCCGGACGGCTCCCTCACCGTTCAGGCTGACGTGCAGTGGGGTTGCTTGAGCCCACGGGACGTGACTCACCTCGACATCATCGGTTCGCTGACGGTCCAACCGGGTTGTGAAATCGACGTTTCGGGCGGTTCCATCCAAGGGACCGTCCAGGCGATGACCGGGGCCGTCTTCACCAGCTCTTCCACGCTTGACGTGGTTGTTCTCGACAAGGGCTTGCCCGTGGCCAACGCCCTCATCTCCATCGAGGGTGCGGTGGGCCTGACGGACGAAAACGGTGAGTTGTCAACCGAAACGGAAGCGCGGAGGGTCACCGATACCGGTGAGACCTGGGGCGGCATCAAAACGGTGACCCTTCAGCGAAACAACTTCTCTGATTTCGTCACCTGGGACACGAACCGTTCGCTCCAGCACACGTTCATGGCCTCAACGGTTCCGACGGGCGACGTCAACGGCTGGTTGGTCCTTGAACGGCAGTGGAGCCCCTACACTCTTGACGGCCCCCTCGTTCTCCAAACCGCTTCGACGATGAGCGTTCAGGACGGGGTATCACTGAGGATTTCCGAGGGCGCAACGATCACCGTCAACGGGCTGTTTGATGCCGGTGAGGCCACCCTCTCTTCCACCGGGTTTGGTGCTCGGTGGGGCGGCCTCATGCTGGGCACTTCCACGGCAGCCGTGATTCAACTCTCGGGCACCCAACTCATTGAATCCGCGCCCGCGCTCACGGTGTCCGGCTTGGGTTCGGTCCACGGTGATGACGTGTTCATGGCCCGTTCGGCCAGCGATCCGCTCGTCGTGGTTGAATCGGGGAATTCGGCGGAACTTGTTCTTCGAAACAGCCACCTGCAAAACGGCAGCGGCTGTGCCCACCTCTACCCGTCATCAGGCCCCATCACCTTCGTGAACGTCTCGTTCGCCGATTGCGAAGAACAAGCCGTGTGGGCTCAACAAGTCCCCTTGGATTTGCAAGCGCTCTCCTTGGGCGAGGGCAGCAAGCACGGTCTGGAGTTGACCGGTGTGACGGGTTCAGTTGTGGGCCTCGACGCCTCGACGTACAACGGCGAGGGAGCGATTGTTTCCCTCAACAGCATCGGTCCAGGGTTCGTGTTAAGCGACGTTGAGGGGCATGTTTCCGGCCAGGGTGGCATCGTGGGTGAAGGGAACGAAGACATTGTGCTGGAACGCATCCATTTGACCGGTGCACCGGGCATTGACGTCGACCGAACCTCCGGTCTCTTTGCTGACATCACCCTTCAGGGGGAAGGTTCTGGAACGGCGTTCATTTCTCACCACGGTCGCTCCTCGGACAGTTTGGTGGTGGAACGCCTCAACATCTCAGGCTACAGCGTCGGGCTCTCGCTTCATTCCGACCCCGGCGAGATCAGCGCCCCGCTCATCGTCCGTGACGCTCACGTCGTGGTCTCCAGTGCCTTGGCCACCGAGCATTTCCCTGTTCGCCTTGAAGGGAGCGCCCTCATCGGGAGCATTGACGTGGCCTTCACCACCGTTCACACGGTTGACGGGCAGGCAGGAACCGTGATGGTCGGCGAGCAGGGTGAATACGCTGCGTTCAGAACCGTGGTCCTTGATGCGCGCCGAGGCGGCGTGCCTGTCCCCGCCTCGTTCACCGTTTCCTACGGTAACGAGAACCTCGATTCGCTCACGGTTACAGGGACGACCGTTGACGTTGAACTGCTGTTGCGCACGTTGACCGAAAGCAGCGAAAACGTGGCAGGGGAATGGTTGGTTGAAGCCACCGTTGAAGGATCCCCCATGGCTTCGCTGACGGTCGATAGCCCGGCTTCATCTCCATCGCTGCTCGTCATCAACGTCCTGGTCAATCAAGCGCCTGAGGTCCAACTGCTCGAACCCTTTGCGGGCCAGCGCGTGATGGAAGGGGATGCCATTCGTGCGTCGGCCACGTACAGCGACGACATGGACGCCACCGGTGACCTCACGCTCTCGTGGCGCGTTTACGACATGCAGGGCAACGATGTGCTGCAAGGCGGTAACGAACCCGTGTTCAACATCACGGACCTCACCTCAGGGTTCTACATCGTCGAGGTTACGGTCGTGGACAGCTATGGAGAACAGGCCGTTGCCTCGATGGACTTCGAGTACACCCTGCTGGACACGGACAACGACTGGTCCACTTCGTGCACCGCACCGACGTGGTTCGACCCCGACACCGGCAAACCGTGCGGCCCCAACATCTACGATGAAGACGACGACAACGACGGGTTCAGCGATGCCAAAGACGCCTTCCCGCTTGACCCCTGCGCTCAACTTGACACGGACCGCGACACCCAACCCGACGTTCTTGATTGCCCAGAAGGCTACACCAGCTGGCTGACCGAAGACATGGACGACGACGGCGACGGTGTGCCTGACGTGTTGGAAGGCGTTGACGCCTCGGACGCCGACGTCAACGTCAATGCGCTGATGTTGGTCGCCGCCTTGTTCGTCGTGGTGCTCCTGCTCTTCATCGCTCGTCTTCGTCGAGGCGGGCCGGGCGACCTGAGTTCGCTCGATCAACAACACCTGTGAGGGAGAAGCATGGTCGAACTTCCTTCGGCTGAACACGTGGCCTTTGCCGCCGTGTGCGTGTTGGCCGGCATCGTTGTTTGGGACGCTTATTGGCTGACCAAACAACGCCGGGATGTCCCCGAACTCGGACCCCTCTCCAGCGGGGGTTTTGCTTGGGCCAGCGAGGGTGTTCACGAAATGATTCGACAGTGGGGCAACCTCGGTTCGATGGCGGCCATGATGGTGTTGCCATGGGCGCTGTTGGAGGCCAGTAACACGCCGATCATCTACGCCGTGTTGTGGGACCTGTTTCTCGCCCTCCATCTGATTTCGCTGCTGGTGCCGAAACGCTACGCCATCACGTCAACCCATTTGTTCGCCGACGGCCAGCGCTATCCTTGGGAACGTCTTCGGTTGGCCAAACGCCAACCAAAGCGGCGCATCATGTTGCTCCGCAACGGTTGGGGGCCGTTTGGTCCGCTTCCTTTGGGCGGTGACCCCCACTCGTTGGCCGTGGCAAAAGAATACATCAAGGCCATGGAACAGGCCCGTTCCACCACGCCGTCGACCACCGAGGAAGCCTAAACGGCAGCCTCTTGAGCCACCGATCAATCCCTTGTCCCATGGAGTGGACGCAAAGCGGNGACGATGTNTTTGTTCGGCTGGATCCNGGTGAGGAAATTCACGCCTCCCTGCAATCGCTGGCCGACACGATCGGTTTCGATGCCGCTGCCATCACCAGCGGTATTGGCCGGACGAGAAACAGCGTCTACGGCTACATGGATGACGACCACGTCTATCACCGGGTTACGCTGGAGGGNGGAACCGAACTCGTCACGCTGCAAGGCAACCTGGCACGTCGNGAAAACGGCGAGGCTTTCACCCATCTTCACGCCACGTTTTCCGATGACGATTTGAAACCCCATGCCGGCCACATGTTCTCCGCCGACGTCCACGTGGTGGCCGAGATTCACCTGCGCATTTTGAGCCAGGCCGTGATGACACGATGCCCGCTCGAGAACAGTGAATTCGTGGNCCTTTCCTTCAAGTGACGGGCCCCAAAGCGATGCTTCATAGCCTGTCGTGGTCCTGTTTCCGTCATGGGCGAGGAGGCTTCATCCACCGATGCCCGAGAGGCTCGCATCNCCTCCCTCGCACAGCAAATTGCACACCATTCCCACCTCTACTACAACCTCGCTGAACCCGAACTCAGCGACGTGGAATTTGACCGCCTGTGGGACGAACTCAAGCAACTCGACCCCGAGCATCCGCAACTCAGCCGGGTTGGTGCTGACATCGCACCCGGCAGCGTGAAGGTGGACCATTTGTTTCCCATGCGCAGTCTCGACAAGGCCACGACCACCGAGGAACTGAACCACTTCGTTACCGTCACCACCTCCGGTGCCCTTCAGTTTCTGTCCCAGCCCAAACTGGACGGGTCGGCTCTCTCGCTGGAGTACCGCATGGGCCGTCTGGTGCGAGCCGCCACCCGGGGCAGCGGCGAGCGCGGTGAGGACGTCACGAGAAACGCACGGAAGATCGCCAACGTGCCCCACACGCTCCCGGTTCCCGTAGACGTCCACGTGCGCGGCGAGGTCGTGATGCCACTCGCCGTGTTTGATGCGAAGTACCGTGAAACATCACCCAACCCACGGAACTTGGCGGCAGGCGCTCTTCGACAGAAGCACGCTGACGGCAAAGCCGACGCCACCGACCTCGTCTTCCAAGCGTACGATGCGAAGATTCCTGCGGGCGAANATCGCCATCCGGACAGCGTTGCTGTTCCCGACATGGCCAACGACACGGACATGTTGGTGTGGCTGGAGGACACCCTCGGCATCGTTCCCGCACCCTGGGAAATCCATGCGGCGGCCACGCCGTCCGAAACGGCTGCGCTCCTCGACACCGCCACNGCCACATGGACGGAGAAACGGAGCGGTTACGCCTACGAAATTGACGGCGTGGTGTTCAAACTTGACAACCTCGAACAGCGNGAACGCCTGGGGATGACGGCCCACCACCCTCGGTGGGCCCTGGCTTGGAAGTTCCCGCCCGAGGAAGCCTTCTCGGTGTTGCTGGACGTTGAATGGCAGACCGGACGGACCGGGAACATCACGCCCGTGGCTCGCATTGCGCCGCAGCGCGTGGGTGGCGTGACCGTCGAGAACACCACCCTCCACAACGTGGGTGAGGTGGAACGCCTCGGCATCAGCATCGGCGACAAGGTCCTCATCGTTCGCCGTGGCGACGTGATTCCCAAAATCGAACAAGCTCTCGGACCGGCCACGCCCACCGATTTGGCGAATCGATTCCATGCCGACGGTGAGGCGTTCACCGGTACACTGCCCGCCCACCATCCGATTCCGACACCGACCGCTTGCCCTGCTTGCGAGGGTGAGGTGGAACTCGAGGGCGCCTTCCTCAAGTGCGTCAATCTGTTTTGCGAGGCTCGAACAAGCCGTGCCGTGCTTTACTGGTGCCGTGCTCTGGAGTTGGACGGTGTGGGTGAGAAACTCGTTGACCAACTGCTCGACGCCAACCTCATCTCGTCGTGTGCTGACCTCTATCGCTTGACGNTGGACGACCTGCTGGGCNTGGAGCGCATGGGTGAGAAATCCGCAACCAACGTGCTGCAGGAAGTGGAGAAGGCACGCACCATGGGCCTTGGAAAATTCCTGCATGCGCTTGGCTTGCCAGGCATCGGACCTGAGTTGGCTGCCTCCATGGCTTCAGCCATCGGTGATGCNCCCGCNCTTCTCTCGTGGCTTGACCGGGCNCATGCCACAACCGAAGAGGAAGCCTACGGCCCAACCCACGACGACCTTGGTAAGCCGCACGTTCACAACGAGGCCCTTCGCCAAGTGCTTGACCTCGACGGCGTGGGTGAAATCGTGGCGCTTCAATTCCGAGACGGCCTCCAGGTTCGCCGGTCGCTCGTTGAGGACCTCATCGGGCTGTTGACCATTGAGNAGGAAATCGNCAAGGCCGCAGACGGGCCTTTCGTCGGGATGACGTTCTGTGTCACTGGCACGCTTTCGGTCCCCCGNAAGGAGGTCCAGCAACGCATCACCGATGCCGGAGGAAAAATCGTCGGCAGCGTCTCAGCCAAACTCAATGTNCTGGTCGCTGGNGAAAANGCGGGNTCCAAACTCACGAAAGCCACCAACCTTGGCGTTGANGTGTGGTCGGAGGACGATCTCGCGTCTCACTTGAGCAAAACANAACCGCTCGGGACGCCCAACGCGAGCGTGGAAGAGNCNCANGCGAACGNGTCNGGNGCAGAGCAGTCNTCGCTCTCGGATTTTTCCTAGGCAGGTCTCAGCCGTAGAGCATGGCGTTGGACGACGGACTGGGCTTCGATGCTCCACCGGCCGATTCCATCAGCGCCTGCAGTTGGGCCTCGAGCATTTCCGCCTCGGCCAGCAACGGTTCCTGAGGCAGGTCGATGGCGGGCAAGAGCGTGTTGAGCTTCTCGATGAGGGCNGCGGCGGCACGGGCATCCGGGTAGCGAGGGTCGGCTTCGACCATGATGGACATNGTGCCCAGTCCACGCCGGGTGGCTTCACTGAGGATGCCGGCGTTCATGCCTCGAATCACACCGGTCTCCAGCAAGGGGATGTCCATGTCCTTGAGCATCTTTCGAACGGTGTCGTTGCAGCCGATACCAACCACGTCGATGTCTTCGGTGTCTTCGTACTCCACGACCGGGTCAACGCCGTCCATGCCGCTTTTCATGCCGGCCTTGGCGAAAGCGTCCACGACAACGCCAGCGAGCACTTGGTGCTCTTTGGACCACTCAAACAGCGCCCAGACGATCTTGTGAACCAAGGATTCCGGCACGACCATCTCGCTCATCAACAAGATGACCTGATCGCACCCTTCGATGCTGCACTTGGGTTTTCCAGCGTAGGCTCGAATGGGCGGCAATGGAACGCCCCGATTGATCATGGCCAACGCAGGAAGNCGNTCATCGACCAGGCCACCGACGAACTCCAGGTCGAGGTGATCAATGAGGTAGTGCGCCACGATGCTGGAGACCATGCCAACGCTCGGGAAACAAGCGATGACCATCGCATTCTCGTGTTCGATGGTGGTACTGATTCGCAGACTGGGGGTATCCATGCACGGCGGTGGAACCGCGTGGCCTTCAACACTTTCCCCCCTCTGACACCAAACCTTCTTGATGAAAGCCGCTCGCCTTTCGCCTGTGGAGCAAAGCAACCCCCAACCGCCAAGAGCGCATCAGTTGTCTCCCTCCGCATGGAACCGCTACGAAACCTGTCCGCGCATGTACTGGCTGAGTCGTCAACGCCTCCCTCGTAAGGCGGGCATGGCTGCGTCGCTGGGAACGGCCGTTCACGCGTCCATCGAAGACCTGCTCAACATGGATTTGGAAGGCCGGAGCGCTGATGAAACGGGTTGGTTGCCGTTGACGGCAGAGGGCTTCCTCAAGACGCGATGGGACGAGGAAAAGGCTGCTTTCATGGCGACGCCTCGACGACCCGACTGGAAGGATGCAAAATGGAGCGAGGCCAAGAAGCAGCAAAAGGGCGGCATCGTGCTCCTCCTCGACCACATCGGTGCCAAGCATCTGGGTCACGAACAAATCACCGTCGCGCTGTGGCGCCATCTTCAATCCCTGACCATTGCCGTCGAGGGCGAACTCGTGACCAGCGACGGTCGACTGATGGGTCGACTCGATTTGTTGTTCGCCGACGTGGACGATGCAGGCCAGTTGCAGGGTTGGCTGGTGGCGGATTTGAAAACCGGTAACGCCCCAACGGAGGCTCTCAAACCCGAAGTGAACCGCCAACTTCGCATGTACCGAGACATTTTGCTGGCNAACAACCCGACGGCACCGCCGGTCCGTACCGAGGGCTGGTACACGAAAACCGCCACCAAGTGGACGGCTGAGGGAGAAAGNGTGCTCGAGCAAGCCTATGCGGCGTGGGAAGCCACGCAGCCGACCACGATGCCAATGGACCCGACGCCCGGCCCGAGCAGTTGCGGCGGTTTCTGTGACTGGAAAGCGTGGTGCCCTCACTGGTGGACCTGGCGACAAGACTCGGGCACCCTNCATCAAGGTGACTTTTGCGACGCCGTCGTGCTCTTGCATCGCTACGAAGCAACCTCAGGCGCTGCAGTGCTCGAGTTGTGTGAGCCGCTGGACGAGTCCGGGCGCGCCATTCCCACCGGCCAGCAAGTCTCCGCTCGATTTGACGGGCGAGGAAAAGAGGTCCTTGAGGCCCTTCGAGACAGCGGCCATCAGGGCCCCATGTTCCTTGGCTCGGTCATGACGGGGCGCGGCGCGTGGCGAATTGGTCCGTGGTGCGACGTGCTGCCGTGGGCGCCGTTCCCCGATGGCGTTCCGTACGAACGACCCGAATCATGAGCGNAGATGCGCTTTGATGCGTTCTTGGGTTTCCGGGCAATCGATGCCCTTGGGCGAGAGAAGCCAACCGATGTACGACGGGTCGTTGGCCTGAACNTCACTGAGGTAGCGGCCACGGTGGCGTCCAAAGGCGAGAACGAGTTCATCACCGTCTTCACGCACCTTGCCCATGCTGTCGACGGGGGGCAAATCTTCCAAGCCTCGTCCCAGTTCAGAAGCGTCCTTGGCGCTGTCGCCGTGAACGATCCATCGCTCAAGTTCTGGAATCGATTTTCGAAACGCACTGGCGTGTTCAACGCTCAATCGCCAAAACAACAGCATCGTCGCTGCGGCGTCGGCCGCTGCTGTGTGAGCCGCCTCCAGTCGAATCCCGTGTCGCTGGCAGAGCGAACCGAGGTTGTGCGGTCGGGGCAGCCGAAGTCTTCGGACCAATTCCAGCGTGTCCATGATGGCTTTGGGTTGCGGGGCAAGCCGGCCCATCCGAAGGAATTCCGTCTTGAGCATGGCGTAGTCGAATTTCCGCACGTTGTGCCCCACGAGNATGGCGCCGTCGATCAGGTCGGCCAGTTCATCGGCCACGTCGGACAGCGGGGGCTGGCCACGCACGTCTTCGTTGAAGATGCCGTGAATGTTGCTGGCGTCGTAGGGGATGGAGATNGGGGGTTTGACCAATTGTTCAACGTTCACCGGGGTTCCGTCGCCCAGCGTGCCGATGAGGGCGTACTGCACGATGCGGTCGTTGTTGGTTGACACGCCCGTGGTTTCGAGGTCGAAAGCCAGAATCTTCTCGCCTTGGAAAAGATCCTGTGCCATGAACACCAAACGCAGGGTGCCCCCTTTGAACATCACTCTCAAACGGCATGACCTGTTGCCCTGACCATGGGCTTNCGGGACTGGTTCAGGTTGGCCGTCAGCAAACCGGGGCCGACGNCGGAAGAAACGGCTCGTGAAGCCCCCGCTGACGACGAACAGGCGTTCGCCACGCTTCAAGATCTCAGGGCGGAGGAAGCGCTTTCCCTCTTTGAGGAAGAAGAACCCCTTACGGAAANCACGGCACCCTTGGACGCGCCCTACGACGCCAGCGAAGCCCAGGCAGATGATTTGCTGGACGAGCACGAGGAGAGTTTTACCCACGTTGACGAGGTGTCCATCGAGGACGTTAACGACCTTGAGGACCCCTATCTCACGGCCGTCGTTGAAGGTGACGTGCCCGAGGCCGTGGTCTTCGATGGTGATGAAAACCAACCCTCTGTTTAATTCACGTTCCCGAACCATTAGAAAGGGAGAGGGTCGGCTTGAGGGTATGGTCGGCCTGCGCTCTGAACGAACCCTCGCCTTGGTGATGGTTCACGTCATGGTGCTCGGGATGTCCGCTGGTTGCCTCGGGGCCCTTGACACCACGGTCGACCCTCGTGCAACCCTCGAGGCGTTCCCCACCCTGATTCAAGAGGGTGAAATGGTCACCTTCGACGCCAGGAAATCGTCCCCCGTGGAAGGCATCATCACGAAGTACGAGTGGGATTTTGGTGACGGAACGACGGCGGAGACGGTCATCGGCTACACCTCGCACGCCTACCTTTCCTACGGCCAATACACGGTCCGCATCACCATCACCAACGACCAGGGCGGCACCGATGACGCTCTGGTGACCGTTGTGGTGAACGGTGCTCCACAACTCAACATTTCCATGCCGACCACCGTTCGAGCGGGCGATGCAGCATTGCTGGACGCCTCTGCATCCTACGACCCAGAGGGCAGCCCGCTCAACTTTGCTTGGGACTTGAACACCTTGGAGGACAGCGACGGTGATGGCGACCCATCAAACGACCCCGATGCAACCACCGAAACGGTCCTGTTGGACACCTCGTCTTCAGGTTACATCTACGGCTCGCTTCGAGTGGACGACGGTGCCGGCGCAGTGGCGGTTGAATCCTTCGAGCTCAACGTCACAACCCGGACCTTCCGCGTCACGTGGATCACCGAAACCTACGAGGTGTCGTGGGACGAATACCTTGACCAGGGCGATTCCTGGTCTGGAAACATGACGCCGGGGGACGTCGGCCGTGTTCTCTCGTTCAATGCGGTGCTCGAATTGGATCAGGACGTTGCNCCNCCNCACGACAACTTCACCCTCTCGTTGAACATCGTTGAGGACAACTACAACCGTCGNGTGGCCACCGAGGCCGGCAACTACTCGACCAACGAACCTGCGCGTGCAGAGATGTCGGAAGACGGCATGAACGAGCGAGGCGAGGACGGGATGTACACCTCCGATTCAGCCGAGGCGCTGCTTCGCCTCCTGCTCAACTCCAGAGAGAGCGGCAAAGGCCAGGGAGCGTGGGTTTGGACGGTCGTGGCTCAACAATCCGACCCGGATGCGATCATCGGTGAAATCGATCCCGACCCGGGCAACGACTGGACGCTCACCGTGGAAGTGGTGGTGATGCGTCCATCGCTGACCGAGGTTGCGTTAGGAAGCGCCAGCGAGTCGTAGCGAAAGGGGTATGAAGCGGCGCCTTTTGGGTAGGAGCGGTTCTGATGGTGGACACGGTAGAAATCGGACGCGTTACCCTTCGAGACACGCTTTCGCTGGACCTTTCGGTCTGGATGAACCACCCCGATGATTGGGATTTTCGCCCGTTGCTCAGCTACGCCGGCTCCACGCTCACCATCACCTGCGCCAATCAGGGAACCCAACTCGCCAGNGTTGACCTCGACGATGAGCAGGACGAAGCCCTTCAGCGAGACCGTGTAGCAGAACTCCGGGTGAAATTTCAAGTTCACGGGATGCACGGACGCTTGAACGACATCCACCCCATCATTGCGGACGGGAAGGCCAAGAAACTCGCCACGGCGAACTGGAAGACCACCCAGCCGGTCCAGTTCGAGTGAACCCCCAACGAATCCTTGATAACGGTTCACGCCGATTTGTCCGTTCATGCCTCACGGACAAGGAAAGGGAAGCCAAAAACGAGCACGATTCGAACGACTTGCTGAGGAAGTTCGTCGGTTCGTGTGCGCCAATCCGGGTTGTTCAGCCCAAGCCATCGTGGCGAATTTGAACCACGATCAAAAGATGCGAAACCACGGGTTGACGCCGAGAAAGGTAGGGTTCTTCATCACGCGAAATCTACGAGAATCGTTGACGTGGTGGCAGGACCATCGAGCCGGTCGCCGAGTCTACGGCCCTTCGGGTTCCAACGGTCCGGATTTGTGAACTTCCCTCGCCTGTTGAGCGGTTCGCTCATGTAGGTTCGGTTTGGTCGGTCCTCCATGGGGAACGCCGTTGCGGCCTATTTCGACCTTGACGGAACCCTGCTCAACGCTTCGAGCGAAAAGACACTGGCAGGGCACCTTGCTCGGCGACGCCCATGGCGCATTCCATGGGGAACGGTGGCGTGGACTGCGGGTTTCCTGAGCAACCTCTTGCGGGGCCGGGCTGTGTACGATGCCGCTCGCAATCGCGGGCATTTTTCCTTGGCGTCGTGGGAAGTCTTGGAACATCACTCGTCGCACCTTGCTGAGGAACGCCTCAAGCCCTGCATTCCGCCGGAAGCGTGGGAGAAGCTTGCATGGCATCGAGAACAGGGCCATCGCTTGGTGCTCGTCACGGCGACGGTCGCTCCGATGGCTGAGGCCATGGGACGCGTCTTGGGCATGGACGCCGTGTACGGGTGCGGGCCGCCTGAACGCACGGGCATTCTGTCAGGCTCGGAGCGAGGATGGAGCGTCCCTCGACGCAAGGGGAAGGTGCCGGTCGTTCAAGCGGACGCCGAAGCGAACGGGCACGATCTCAAAGCGTGCTACGGCTACGGCAACACCCTCGCCGATTCATGGTTCATGGCGCTCTGCGGGCACGCCATCGCCGTCAGTCCGGAGAAGGCGCTGCGCCGGCATGCGGAAGAGAACGGCTGGGACATCGTTGACTGGCGTTCTTGAGTTTATGTAGACTCAACACCCATGTCTGGCATGGATGAAACGTTGGGGGACATCATTGCGAAATTGTTTGAGGGCGGCTATCGGACAGGAACGGTGCAGGAAATTCGCCGGGACGCCATGTTCAAGCAAATGATGGGTGTTGCCCGGGCAGCAGAACGTGCCGCCAACCTCGTGATGTCCATCATCGAAGAGAACGAGGACCGCATGCAGATGGACGATGCCAACCACCTTCTCATCACGGGAACGCTGGCCATCTACCGTGTCGACATTGGTTCGTTCATGGCCAAGTTCGTGAACCCCTTTGACTACAACTCCTTTGACGTGGTTGAGGTTCATCCAAAAAGCGGATTGGTCAAGGAACCCAAGACGGCTTGCGTTCAGGTTCAGCCGCAGAAGAACATGCCGGCGTACGACTTGATGGCCGGGTACATCCTCGGCTTGCTCAACGACGAGGTCACGTGGCTTCAGGAAAGTCTGAGCCCGCTCCGACGCACCCTCTTCCAAATTTACGGGTTGGCCCGTTCACCGCTCACGCCGAGCATGGAGGACCATTTTGAAGACCTCGTGGAAGGCGAGTTTGATTACACAAACGACACGTTCACCTTTGAGGGAACCAACGGTTGGGCATGGCGCCTTCACTTTGGTCAACCCTTGACCGAAGGTTACAGGGTGGAGTACCAAAAGCCACGACAGACCTGGTGGAACACCCTCTTTGACGACCATGAAAAAGAGTCAACCGGCCACTACACGCTTTCCGGGTTCTTCGAGGTGGTTGAGCACCTCGCGGATTGCCCACGTCGGTTGAAGGGTGCGACCGATTGGAACACGGACCCGATTTTCCTGCGGAAGGTGGCCAGTGATTACCCGCCGCTGGCGAAAGCAATGGCCGGCCGCCTCATGGACGACGATTACAGCGCGGATGACATTTACTCGTTCTACGACGAACCCATTTCGGAGGAACAGGCCGACACCGTGCGCCGCCTCGACCGCATGATTTTGCGTCGAGCTCACGCTTGAGGAAAGGGTAGAGCGGCCCCACCGCGATTCGAACACGGGTTCGAGGCTCCGCAAGCCTCTGTGATATCCAAGCTACACTATAGGGCCACTTCGGCCCACCGGCCGCCCAAATATAAGCGCGAGGGTGAGCCTCTTGCGAGTGAAGCAAGGGTTCATTGGCGGGGGCGCTGTGCTTAGCCCATGGCGGTCAAAATTCAACGCAGTGTTGAGTTTTCCATGATCGACATGGCCAACGTCGCTTACTACCCCCGCATTTTCGACCTTGCGCACAAGGTCTTCGAAGCGGCCTGGGAAACCATGTGCGGCGTCTCGTACCCTATCCTCGTGAACGAGCGTCGGGTGGGTTTCCCGGTTGTTTCGTTGACGTCCTCGTTTCACGCTCCCCTCCGTTACGGGGACGTCATCACCGCCACGGTGGCAATCACCTCCATTGGCACCACGTCACTGGGCTGGACCTACGCCTTTGCGAATCAGCACGGCGAAACGGTTTGGACGTCCGAACAAACCACGGTTTGCGTCGACATGAACACGATGGAAAANCAACCGATTCCCGACGACCTGAGGCCCGGGTTGAATCANCATTTGGAGGCCTCCTCGTGAGCCCTTCGGATTTGGAAATTCGCCCTGATGAAAAAGGGCCCAGGAACCTTGCCGTGATCCTCTTTCTCAGTTCCATCATCGTTGCNGGCATGGGCTGGCAGGACTGGCAGTTGCACAACGACGGGCTGTCCGACGAGCAAATTGAGACCTTCTTGGCGACGCCCAACAGTCAACCCGGCGAACCGACCACCGTCGAGCAGTACCGTGCCTTTGAGGCCGATGTCCGCGACAACAACGGCTACCTTCTTCGCNGCGTATCATTGATGCTTGCATCGGTCTGTTTGTTCGTTGGCGCCCCCATGCTTTACCGGTTGCAGCGCAACGGGGCCCGTTTGTGTTCCGTCGGTGCCCTGGTCGGCCTTGTGGGTGGCGTGGTCGGCAGCGTAGCCATCAACGATGCAGCGCAAACCCACCTTGGAGATGCCATGAAACTCACGTACCAAATTTGGGTGTACCTCTGCGGGACCACCATGGGGCTGTGCCTTGCCGTGGCGGCTCTGCCGTTGCTCAACGTCCGTGCTCGTCTCGCCCTGCATCCACGGGTTGAACTGCATCACGAAGCGGAATGATCACGCCGTGGGCTGTGGCCATTTCTTGGCCAGGGCCTTGCGCAATTCATCGTCCATGACCGCATTCCACCAGTCGCTGCCTTGCCAGATAGCGTACTTCCCTCGAATGCCACGAAGGTCGGCACCGCCGAACTGACAGTTCCGAAAGTTGGAGAGGTTGAGGCGCGCTTTTCGCAGGTCGGCCCCCCGGAAGTCCGATCCGTCAAACGCCGATTTCATCAAGTCCGCTTCCACCAAGGACGCTCTTCGAAAGTCGCAGTTGGTGAAGTCGCCTTCCGTGAGGTCGGCNCGATCGAAAATGGTCCGGCGAAAGTTGGAGCCTGCGTGTCGGCCTTTCCGCAACAGCGCCTCGCTGTGGTTTTGAAAGGAGTAATCCACCACCACGGCNTGTTCGGCCACCGATTCGTCGTCCCTCGGATCGCCTTGTCCGCCNCCNGACATCACCATGGTGTCCACCTCAAGCGGTTGAACGCTTGTCAAGGTGGGCTTGGCCTTCGGGTGTAAGGATTGCGAACCTGTTCTTGTCCTCTTTGCCGGTTGGCACCATGAGGAAACTTCGCTCCTTCAGGCGGTTCAGGTAAAGCGAAAGGTTCCCGGGAGGATCAATACCGGCGTCGGTGAACAGGTCGTTAACGACGCGTGGTGGACTGTCGTCGACGCCTTCGACGTCGCGCAGATAATGGATGGCTCCGAGCACCTGGTCGGGTTTCCGAGTCAGCGCACAGTTTTCGAGCAGCGCTCGGAACGCCGAACCACGCTCGGGTAGNCCGGCTTCCCGAGCAGCGTTGACGGCCGCTTCAAGCGCCGCTTCTCTCGCTTCTCGGATGCGTTCGAGCAGCACCGTCCAGGTGTGCTCCGTTTTGGCTTGGAGCACCTGCTCGTCGATTTGGATGGCTGCGCCTTCCAGATCGATTTCCACATCGCCCGCTTGAATCGTGAGTCTCAATATCCACGCCCTCAGGTTTGAATGATTTGCCGTCATTCATAACATTATGTTGAGAAAAAAAATACATTTTTGCGCAGGAAACCGCATTCACCGAGGCGAAACCGACATAATAGGGTGGGCGGCAGAGCCGATTGAGGCCTTCCCGTGATTCGACGTCAGTTCCTTGGTTTTCTGTTCGTGCTGTTCTTCCTCGCTCCGGCTTGGTCGGTCATGTTCGCTCAGGCCCAGGGTGGTAACATCAGCACCTTCTCCACCGGCAACGCTAGTGAAACCATCACCATCACCGGGGGGCAACACACTGCTGTGGGCTTTGACCTGAACCGAAACACCACGGTCACGTCCGCCTCGTTCTTCATCACGCCGACCACGGGGGGTTCCTCCCCCGGCGCCCTTGAGATCCACGCCAATCAGGACGGTGCACCGGAATGGGCCTTCAACGACACCGGCTACGGCGACTTTGGTCACCAGACGGTGTTTTCCTCCGGAAACAGCACAGAAACCCTCCCCATCAACCCGAACCAGGGCGCNGTGACCAACCCGTATGCACCGTCGTTCTATGTTCCGACCGGGGCCACGGTGTCGAGCAGCTCCCTCGATGTTGGGTTCTCCCCGACGCTGGTCGGCGGTTATTTCCAAACCGGCTACATCCACGCCGTGGACAAAGGCGACGTCAACAACGACACCAACGTGGACTTTGCTTTGCTCTCTCGCACAGCCCCCCTGTCGTCTGGNAACACCACCGTACCGGGCGGCACNACCGGAGCGGCATTNCGCATGGCATCCTACGACAGTGTCCTCGGNATCACGCTTTCAGCCTGGGTACCGACGTGCACCAACGCCACGCGCTTGATGGTGGCCGATGTCAACGGTGACAACTTCGACGACGTGGTGGGCTATGCGCCAGCCGACGACCAACTCTGCATTCATTTCACCAACGCCAGTTCTGGCGGCTTCTTGCCACGGGTCAACGTCACCCACGCGACCAGCGTCATCGACCTTGCCTTTGGCGACTTCACCGGCAACGGACTCGATGAAATGGTGTCCATTCGCACCGGCGGTAAGGTCCAGGTTGACGCGTTCAGCAACCGAACCAACACCTTCACGAATCGAGATACCGCAACGGTCCAACTCTCCGGTTCAACCAACGCNGCGACCTTGACGCACATGCTGTTTGCCCACTTTGACGGCACGCAGAACAACCCGAAACTGCTCGCAGCACAGACAACGGGTGACGCCAACATGGTGTTCTGGGCGTCCGGCTCGAATTCCATCGCCGTGGACACCACCGTCATCAGCGGCGTCACCTCGGGCTCCATCGTGGGGGATTTTGACGGCGACCAAGATCTCGACATCCTCGCTCCACGTCCTGCTGGCCACCGTTCGATTGAGAACCGCCAAGGCTTGGGCTGGGACGGCGACAACCACAACCGACTGCTGACGCTCACCAACGCCACCATNCTCGATTACGACCTTGATTCCGCAGCGCACGTTCTCATTCCTAACCGTGGAAGCCCGGACGGCAACCCTGCTACGATTACCGGCAACGTTACGACCTACGGTTTCTCAAGCGGCTGGAATTACGACAACCGCGTCAGCGGCACGGCGACCGCCGTCTTTGAACCCGGCACCGCCCCCCGGGCCGTTCACTTCGGCGACATGGACGGTGACGGGTCCATTGAACAGCTTGTGCTCGTTGGAGAAGGTAGCCAACACGGCGTCTTTATTTCGGCCTATCACAAGGTGGGCTACGACATCGACGAGGACGGTTATGCTGATGTCAGTGCGGAAGGTTATGCCGGAAACGGCAGCAACGGCCTTCCCATGCTCATGATTCAGGACGGCACCGGGGCCCTGACCAGTTCACTGAACATCCTGAGCCCCGGGTTGCCCTACACGTCCGACGATTACGGCATCCAGATGGCTTGGGTCAACCTCTCCATGCACTCCATCACGGAGGGTGAATTCACGTTCAGCGGNCTCGACATCCACTACACGGCTGATTTCTTGGTCAACACCAACCCGAGTCTCGCTGGCAANTTGAGCAACGCGCTCAACCAACAGATGACCGCAGGGACGGGGACGTTCACCGTCCCGTTCCAGTTCAACGCCACGTCCAACGGGAGTTTCAGGATGTACAACCCCACGCTGGCTTACGTCAACGGTGCGCCGAACATCGCCCTTCCGCCCACGCCCGTGTTGAAACTGGCCGATGCACAACCCGACCGCGTCGTCATTGACTGGCAACCGATCACCGCATTTGGCGACGACCTGTTGGACTTCGTTGTTTACCGCTCCCCCGCCGGTCAATCCGTTGANTTNCAAAACGCCTACACGACCACCCTCGCCAACAACACCATCGACGTCGCTGTCCAACCCGGTCAGTCGTGGACGTATTGGGTTCAGAGCATCCATCGTTTCGGCGTGACCAGCAACCTCTCCGCACCGTTGAGCGTGTCGATTCCCTATCCGACACCCAAGTCCTACATTCCCAACCTCACGGCGTCCGACGTGCCCGGCGATGAGGGCGGCGTGATGAACGTCTCGTGGAGTCCGGGCGATNCGTCCATCGTTGAGCATCGTGTTTACGTGCTCCCGTCCGACTTCACGGACGTCGCAGCACTGACCACCACGCTTACCGCCACATCAACGGCCACCTCACTCCTTGTCGAGGAGGACAGCACGGGCGCTCTGCTGGTTGACGGCCTGGGCTACTACGTGGCTGCCATCGGTGTTGACGTCTACGGAAACGCCTCCACCAACGTCACCACCATCGGGCCGATTTACACTCGAAACGACACGGCGTTACCGACCACCATCGACGTCGCGTACACGGATTTCTCACAAAATGAAGTGGACGGTCTGGTCATGCTTGCACGATTGCAACCGCTTCACGCCGTTGCGCATCTTCATCAAGACGGCACCGGCATCGCCAACGAGACGCTCCTTCTGAAGGTGAACGGCCAAGACGAATCCTACGCCATCGAGTTGGAAACCAACGAGACCGGCCACGCCGTTCTTTCGTTGGATTCGCTTTCGGAACTTGGCCCGATCGACGCTGTCGGCCCGATGCACCTCAACATGACGTACGCGGGCGACGAGGGCGATGCCACCACGCAACCGTTCGCGCCCGCTCAAACCTCCGCCCCCGCTTACGGCACCGTTGTTGTGTCCCTGTCCGGAGACGACCCGATCAACGTCGGTGAGGACGGTGCCTTCTCCACCACGCTCGAGGTGGTCGCCGAAGACAGCGTGCAAAGCATGTACCTGGCGAACATGGCTGTCGTCTGGACCACCACCGATGCATCCGGAGCGGAGATTGAGAACGGCTCGGCTGAGGTCCGAGGTAACGATCTCACCGTGGAAGGGACCGGTGCCTATGACGGGCGGTTGTCCGTCAGCCTTGACACCGCTCCCCCGACGTTCTACATTCCACAATTCTCCACGTCGTTTGCGTTTTCGTCTGCTCCTGCCCCGGCTGAGAACGAGACCGAAGTGGATAACGAAACCGACCAAACGGACCGCCCGGTGTTCCCCGACACGACGCTCCCTGCAACCGTGGATTGCGGAACGGCCACCTACGCGTGGGACAGCAACGCCACGGACGTGAGCATCACCTGCACGGTCACCAACCCCAATCCCTTCGACGTGATGGTCGGGTTCGCCTGGAAGGTCGTTCCGGGCACGCCACCGCCGATCGAAGTGGTGCACAACGAGGCCGATGGCAGCACACCCTCGCTCACTGCAGAAGCCAACGGAACCGTTGACCTCACTTTCACGTTGGTTCGCAACGCTCCGACCGAGGGCATGCTCCCCGGCGAGCAGCGCGAGGGTTACGTCGTCACGCTCACCTGCCTTGACTTCGGCGACGATGCCTGCGATACCATGACCCAAGACACGGCGACCACCGAGGGTGAAATTCTCTGGACGCTCGGTGAAATGCCACCGCAGGTCGTTGAGGACGACCTCGTTGAAGACGAAGCTGAAGGCGCCATGACACCCGTATTGGTTGGCATCGGTCTGTTCATTGCCATCGCCGTTGGCGTGGGTGGCGTGCTCTACCTTCGAAGCCGTGGCGACCTNGATTTCGACGACGACGATGACGACGATGACGAGGATTACTTTGAGCAAGCCTTGGCGGCACCGGAGTCCTCCGGCCGATCAAGGAACGTGGATTTGAACGCATCAAAATCGCTTGACGAGCTCAAAGAATCGGGCAAATCCATGCACTCGGACGCCCCCGAGGGACTCGCAACAACGCCCGCCCTCGGCAGCACCGCTGATGCGTTTGAGTTCGGAGCCACCGCTGAAGACGCCGTCCAGATTGAGGATGCTGAGGAAGGTGAGGAGGCCGACGACGAGGAAGAGGAAGCCTGGGACGAGGACGCCGCCGAAGCAGACGACGGCATCTCGGTTGACGAGAACGGCACTGAATGGTGGGAAGACGAGGACGGCACCTGGTGGTACCGGGAAGAAGGTTGGGAAGACTGGGCCGTTTGGGAAGAATGACCCACCCGTGAGCCTTTTTACCAAACCATGATTGGAGAGACAACGGAGTGAGTACGATGGATGCAAACCTGCAATCCTATTCGTTGGTTCTCCATCAGGACGCCGACCCTCGAACGGGCGGGACGGCCGTGTGCGGCTTCACCACCGCCGGTATGGTTGGCGTGATNTCCACGTCTCACATCATCAAAACCCTCGGCTTGCGACAACTCGGCACGGTCATGCACAAGGATTTCCCAGCGGTCGCGCTGATTCATGACGAGGTGCCCAAACACCCCGTTCGCGTTTACCAGGGCGACGGCATTGGTGTGTTCACCTCGGAGATCCAGTTCGGCAACGAAACGGACATTCCGTTCGCGACCACGGTGCTTGAGTGGTTCACGAAAGGCGGTTTCGACCGACTCATCATCATTGACGGCCTCACCCGCCCCGAGAAAGAGCTCAGCACGGGTGAACTGTTCGGCGTGGGGTCCATTCCCGCTGCGCGGGAGCGGCTCAAGCACCTCGACATTGAACCCATCCAGCAGGGNATCGTTTCAGGCATCACCGGTTTCCTTCTCGGTGAAGGCGACCGGCTCGGGATCGACATCACAGCCTTGCTGTCTGAAGCCAGCCCCATGTACCCTGATGCTCGGGCCGCTGCGCTGGCCGTTGAAGCCGTAAGCGACCTGACCGGTCTTGAAATCCCTCTCACGGAACTGCTCGAGAATGCACGGTCCATCGAGGACAGCGTGCGAGACATCATCGAGAACGCGTCGCAGATGCTACCGGCACCCGAAGATGACAGCGTGACGGACATTGACCCGTCCTTTGGCTGACCGTCAAGCTGTAAGAAGGCCCCTGACGACCTTCAGAACCGTTTCGTGTGGTGCATCCGTCACAAAGAACGGGTCGATATCAGGCACCCTTGCGGCGGCGTACCCCTCGTTGACAAGCGCTTCAAACAACGCCTCCATTTTGGGTGCTTGACCGGTTCCGGCCATGTTGGGTACGTCGTCCATGTGGTAGAGGGCGTGTTCACGACTCATCAAATCGGCCGCTTCTGCGATGTGGCGAACGCTCCGACGCAGTTCTCGTTGCGCGTGGTCGGTGTCGTTGTCGTCCCAACGAAGCCCCCGTTCACGGTGCTCTGCCAGTTCTTGCTCGCTGGGAAAGCAAACCTGCAACACCCGCTCTTCGGTGAGTCGCGATGCAATGGAGGCGTTCCACAGCGGGCCCACCCACATCGGCCCGCTGGCCCGCTCAACCTCATGGGGTGCGGGATGCTGAATGAATCGGTAGGTTCCNTCGTCNTTTCTCACGCGCCACCCCATCGACTGGAGGACATCAGAAGCGCCGTCCCGACTTCGTCGAACTTTGACGCTGACGCGAACGTGGTGACCGTCAAACAGGGCCAGCACGGGTTCGATGCAACGGTCGTGCCGAGCAGCCGTGGTGGCGATGAGCCCCANCAACACTCGCACAGCGTCGTCGTGAGCGTAACTGTCGACGATGCCTTTCGCTCCGTAGCGCCGTTGTTGAGACGACGCGCTCGACCCGGTCAAGGCAGCGGTGTCGGTGGCGGTGACCTCCAGGAAGGCCACCCTTGAAAGTCCCTGAACGGCAGCATCGAGGAAGTTGACCGGTGAGCCAAACGGGTCGATGTCAACCCACTGGTAGGCGGCCTCNATCAAGGCGATGCGGGCGTCGTTTTGCATCACGAACACACCGTTGTGCATCGTCCCGCTTGGCGGTCGTTCGTAGCGGTCATCTTCCAGTGCGTGGTCCACTGAAACGGCTGGCGGGAACCGCTCGTGGGTGGTGATCAGTCGATCAAGCGCCACGGCGTCGAGGTCGTTCGCGGCGATCCTCAAACGATGTTGATGCTGAGGCGAGACNTCGTTTCGCCATCGTCGCACGCGCACACCGGTGGCGCACAACGCATCGAGGGCGCGCACGTCGTGGCCGGGCTTCACCAACCAATCATGCTCCAGTGCATCGGTCAACAACAGGATCGAACGCGTTCGGGCGGGCGCCATGGCGGGGTTGAGGAAGCCGGGACCCGTGCGTTTGGCTGGACCGCGCGGCATGTGCGTTGGCCTGGGTTGGTCGGCGTTCAGGTGGACCAGCGTTTTGCCTTCCATCCACAGATGACCGTCGTCTTCCGGGGAGGAATTGGTGTCGGCCATGGTGGGTCCAGCGACCGCTCCCTCAAGACCGCACCGATGGGGCTGAGCCTTCAGTAGTGGGAGAATTCGACCCCATCAAGGGCGTGAATCACGCGGTGGCCGTGGTCGCGCACGTGGCCCACGACGGCCACGCCCTCCATGCGCCCCTGAAGCCAGGCAAGGATGGTGTCCGCATGCGAAGCGTCCACGGCCACCACCATGCCCATGCCCATGTTGAAGGTTCGATACATCTCGCGCGTTTCGACGCCGCCGGCCGCCTGCAACCATGTGAACTCGGGGAGCACGGGAAGCGGTGAATGAATGTCCCATCCCAACGAGGGGTGCAAGCGGAGCAGGTTGGACAACCCTCCGCCGGTGATGTGGCAAATGCCCCGGACGTGTTCGATGTTGAACGAGGCCTCGCCGCGAGCCGCGTCCAACAGGTCAACCACGGGGTCGCAGTAGATACGCGTGGGGTTGAGGACCACTTCGCCAAGCGTCGGGGCTCCCTCTGTCCATCGCAGGAGCTTCCGCCCGGGGTGGTCGGCCTCAAACGGTGCGAGTGCGGTGTAGTCCAACCCGGCGTGCTGCACAATTTTTCGGACCAAGGAATAGCCGTTGGANTGGATCCCGGAAGCGGGTAGCCCGATGAGCACATCGCCGTCCTGNAGATGTTCACCGGTGATGGCTTGGCCCTTTGGCAACCACCCCAACGCCGTTCCGGAGAGGTCCAGTTCGGTGACAATACCCGGAAGCGAAGCGGTTTCTCCACCCGCGAGGGTGACGCGGGCAAGCCGGCANGCTTCGGCAAGGGAGGCGCCCAAAGCGGCGTGAATGGCCGGGTCGGGCTTTGGAACGGCGACGTAATCAACGAACGCAATGGGTTCGGCCCCCACGCACAGAAGGTCGTTGACGTTCATCGCCATGCAGTCGATGCCAACACCGCCCCACTGCTCGAGCATCGTTGCGATTTGCAGTTTGCTGCCCACCCCGTCGGTGGCCAAGGCGAGCAGGTTTTCACCGAATTCGATGAGACCGCCAAAGCCTCCNGGCAGGTCCACCGGCGCACCGGGGGTTCCCGGCGCACGGACGCTTTTGGAAAGTGCACCGATGAGTGAGGCGACGGCCGACCCTTCGAGGTCGATGTCCACCCCTGCACTGGCGTAGTCCATGGGCTCACTCATGACCCGTCCATCGGNTGGCGTTTCATGAAGGAATCGCTTGGGATTCACGCCTCCATGACAAGGCGCGTCAAGGAGAGAAGTTCGTTCAAACTCTCGTGGAGACGGTGCCCGTCAGCGACCACATGAAGGGAGACGTGAGCGGAATCGGCCTTTGCTCGTTCGCTGTTGGCCAACGGCACCACGTCGTCTTGGTCCCCGTGAAGGATGGCCGTCGGGTGCGGCAGGTTGGGCCATGAGTGGGTGCGCGCCACCTCCACGAAGGACCAGGGCATGACCACGGCCTCGTCCCATCCGGGCGGGTGAAACGTGTGATGACCGGTTCGTTCCCACGCCTCCATGGCTTCCTTTCCGAGCGTGGAGGCGACCAATTCATCGTATCCAAAAGCGGGCGCCATCAGCACCAATCGCAGGTTGGCATCGGGACGTTGAGCTGCAGCGTTGGCCGTGGCCAGACCCCCAAACGACGAACCGATGAGCACGTCAAAGGGGCCCATTCGGTCAATGGCTTCGAGGACGACCCGGGTTTGGCTGGCTTGGTCCCAGCCGTGCTTTCGCATGTCGAGAATTTCAACTTCCCATCCTTGCGCTCGCATCCAAGCAGCTTTGCTGCTCTCCGTNCTNGACCACAGNCCGTGAGCGAAGGTGACCTTCATGGACAAAAGACACGGCTCACGCTACATGGATTCTTCGTCGTCGGCCGTTCTCCACACGACGCCGTTCNGTNGAAAGAAACGGGGCGTGCAGCCCCTTCAATCTCCACTGGAAACGAAGGGGTGCTCAACGTCGCGAAGAACGGTTATATCCCGTTGCCGAGGATGGCGTACGCCCGGAGGTGAAGAGGATGTCAGCGATTCAGGAATTTGACCTCCCAGCACGCTGGACTTCCCTGCTTCAGGACAAGTATTCCGAAGCCATTCACAACCTCGCAAAAATGTGGCCGGACGAGGGGTCCCTCGAGGTATCGTTTCGCGAGGTTGAAGGCTACGACCACGAATTCGCTCAGGACATTTTGGCCAACCCCGAACACCATTTCCGAGCCGCCAACCAAGCGTTGCGTCAATTCTTGTTGGACGCCGGGGAAGGCAACCTGATGCCGTTTGTTCGCATCGTTCATCTGCCAAGCGACCAGGTCCGCACGGTCTCTCAACTTCGTGCCGACGACATCGGCCGGATGATCGCCATCGATGCGGTGACCACCAAAATCACGGGGGTTCGACCTCGACTTTACGCCGCCGTGTTTGAGTGCGTGGCCTGNGGCCACACCATGGAACTGAACCAACCCAACGAACAGGAACTCATCGAACCGCTCGAGTGTTCTCAAATCGACGGCGGTTGCGGTCGGCCCAAGCGACAGACACGTTTCCTCTTGCAGCAGCACGCTTCGCACCTCATCAACTCTCAATTCATCGAACTGCAAGAGTTACCCGAACAGATGAAAGGGGGCATCCAACCTGAGCGTATTTTGTGCATCGGTGAGCAGGATTTGGCCGGCCGGCTCAATCCAGGGGACCGCGTCAAGGCGAACGGGGTGCTCTTCATTCGCTCTCAGCGCAAGGGCGGCAAGGACACCCCCGTGTTCGACATTTTCCTCCGCATTCATTCCCTGGAACGACAAAACATTCCGCTGGAAGAAATCATCATCTCCGAGGAGGAAGAAACGGAGATCAAAGACATCGCCCGCGACCCNGGCGTCTACGATTTGTTGACCCGAAGCATCGCCCCGTCCATCTTTGGGATGGAGCGAATCAAGGAGTCGCTCATGCTGCAACTCTTTGGTGGGGAGGCACAGGTCAACGAAGACGGCACGCGCAACCGCGGGGACATCCACATTTTGCTGATGGGTGACCCGGGTGTAGCCAAGTCCCAACTTCTCCACTACATGTCGACCATTTCTCCACGCGGCCGATTTGCCTCGGGGCAATCGGCCTCCGCTGCCGGCCTTACGGCCGCCGCTGTGCAGGACGCCGCTGCTGACGGTCGNTGGACCTTGGAAGCCGGCGCTTTGGTGCTGGCTGACCTCGGTCTGGCCGCCATCGACGAGTTTGACAAGATGAACTCAGCCGACCGATCGAGCATGCACGAGGCCATGGAACAGCAAAGCATCTCCATTTCCAAAGCCGGCATCAACGCCAGCCTTCGAACACGATGCGCCGTGCTGGCGGCCGCCAACCCGACCAACGGACGCTTCCAGCCCGTGAGCGANGTTCCGTTCACGTCGCAGATCAACCTNGCTCCACCGCTCATCTCTCGATTTGACATCATCTGGCTGTTGACCGACACCCCCGATGAATCCCAAGACCAAAAAATCGCTTCCCATATTATTGACAATCGGCTTAAAGGAAGCAGCGAATTGCTCGTCAAAGAGGGCACCATTCCCGACCCGTCTCGCTCGGCCGCTCAACGAAAGCAGACCAAGAAAGTCAACGGGCAGTACGAGGTGCTGCCGCGTGATTTGCTGAGGAAATACGTGGCTTACTCCAAGCGCATGTTCCACCCCAAACTCAACGATGAAGCCCGTGAAAAGATCGTGGCCTATTACGTGCAAACCCGACAGGGTGGCGGTGAATCCGATGACAGCGTAGCCATCACGGCGCGCTCCCTCGAGGCGCTGTCCCGATTGGCGGAAGCAAGCGCCCGCATTCGCCTCTCGGAGGTGGCCACGGCNGAAGACGCCGACCGCTCCATCCGTCTCACGAAGACTTGGCGACACGAACTGATGGGCGAGAACTTCGACATGACGACCATCGAGTCCGGAAAGAAGGGCAAGGTACGGAATCAAGAAAANGCCATCATCGACATTGTGTCGGTGCTGCAAAACGATTCGGGCACGGCCGCCAACCTGCTCGATGTGTTAACGGAGGCCGAACGCCGCGACATCCCTCGCAGCAAGGCAGAGGACATCATCGACAAGTTGTGCCGAGACGGACGAATGATGCGTCCTTCCGGCTACGACACGCTTCAGATTGTTTGAGTTTCAACCAAGGGTTGTGCTCATGAAGGGTGAGCGCCTCGCACGTCCATGGCCGATGAACCGCAAGGCGACGTCCATCGTCCTTCGGCGCTGGACCCTGAACAATTGGGGTTCATGTGTGGCATCGAGGTTCACCAACAGCTGGCGACCGGAAAACTCCACTCGAGGGAAAGCGGAGAACTCTACGACATCACCATCGACACGCTTCCCGACGACTGGCCGACGTTCGAGCGACGCCTGCGAGCCAGTCGCGGTGAAGGCGGCGCCGTTGACGTTGCCGCACGGTTCGAATCCAAGCGAAACCGAACCTTCGTCTACGCCCAATCNCCCAANGCCGGCCTGATTGAACTGGATGAACAACCGCCTCTTGCGCTGGATTCAGACGCGCTGGACATCACCCTCACCGTCGCTGCCTTGCTCAGTGCAAAACCGGTGTCGTTGATTCAAACCATGCGAAAAACGGTCGTTGACGGGTCGAACACCAGCGGATTTCAGCGAACATCGCTGATCGCCACCGACGGCGTGCTTGAAACCGATGCTGGCCCGGTTGGCGTGGACGTGGTGTGCCTCGAGGAAGACAGCGCCCGTAAGTTGGACACCGTCGATGGACCTCAAGGTCAGCAAGTCATCTACAACTTGGACCGTCTCGGTCTACCGCTCATCGAAATCGCCACGTCACCNGATGTCGTCTCNCCCGATCATGCCAAAACCACGGCCATGGCCTTGGGGCGCGTGTTGCGGCGCACGCGCCGTGTTCGTCGCGGGTTGGGATCCATCCGCCAAGACCTCAACGTCTCCATCGGTGCGGGTGATCGCGTCGAAATCAAGGGATGTCAAGACTTGAACTGGATTCCAACCATCATCCGGCTTGAAATGGCGCGGCAGTTGCATTTCTACCGCTTGGCCAACGAGCTCCGCGCCGACCTCGACCTCCCACCGCTTCCACCCCATCGCGAGTCGGACGATGNTGAGACCGAAGCACANGTGGCCCTCGCTGTGGCCGAACACCTTCCACTCTCCCTTCACGATGTCTCCTCATTGTTTTCCTCCACAGCGTCCGGCATGGTCGCTGACGGTCTTTCCAGCGGCTCGTCGGTCATGGCGCTTCCACTCAAGGGGTTGCAGGGTCGCTTGGGAACCAAAACCAGCGACGAGGATGGNGCCCAACTCCCCCGACTGGGAAGGGAACTCGCAGGTGCGGCGAAATTGGCCGGCGTGAAAGGGATTTTCCACGCAGACGAACTACCAGCCTACGGCATCACGGCCGACGAAGTCAAGGCCGTTCGTGCCCACCTCAAGTTGAACGACAGCGATGCGTTTGTGCTGTGTTGTGCCCCTTCCTGGCAGGCCACCTTGGCCCTCGAGGCGGTTCTGGACCGCGCCCGAACGGCGTGGCACCGAGTTCCGCAAGAGGTCCGCAACGTCGTGGTCAAAAAGGGCGCACCTGAGGACGGGACCACATCNCCCATGCGGCCGCTCCCGGGTCGCTCCCGCATGTACCCTGAAACCGATGTTCCCCCCCAGGCTCTGGGTATGGACGACTGGACCGCCATTACGCAATCCCTTCCCATGTCCGACGAGGCACGTGCTCAGCGCCTGTCGTCGTTTGACATCTCAGNTGACCAGAGCGAGCAACTNTTGGCCAGGGAACTTGACGATGTTTTCTGTTCGCACGTGGAGGCTCTGCCCGACAAGGCGTGGGCGGCTTTGCTGCTCACGCACGACACTCAGCCACCTCAAACGCTGGCCAACATCTTGTCGCTTCGAGCGGAGGGCGTGTTGGCTCGTGANCACGTCGAAGGCGTGGTGCAGGCCCACCTCAATCGTGTGGTTTCAACGGATGAGCTCCGTGACTACTGCCAAGCCAACGACTTGGCACCAGCCGATCTGGGCGGCTTGGAAGACGTGATCCAAGGCATCGTCAACGAACGGCTCGATTTTGTCAAGGAGCGGGGCATGGGGGCCATGGGTCCCCTGATGGGCGTCGTCATGCAAGCCGCTGGTGGTGCGGACGGAAAGGAAGTCAGTGCGTTGTTGCGAGCAGCCATTCAGGCCGTGTTGGAGTGAANGGAGCATGANGCGCGCNGCGGTCCTGCTGGCTGCGCTCGTGCTTGCCGTGTTGTTNCCCCACGCGTCGGCGGAACCTTGGGCGCTGGAGTGGGAACAGGACGTGGGACCGGGGTACATCACGACCTCGCCGCTGGTGGACGAGGAACGGGTTTACGTTCGTACATCCGGGTTCTGGACCGGCGAGGAGCGTCCTGAGGTGATGGCGTTCACACATCAGGGTGCATTGGAATGGTCCTACTCCAGCNCAACCACCGTTCAGCACGACATGGCGCCGATGCTCAAGGTAGGGGCGGGGTCGGGACCGTGCGGATCGTGGCCCGATCTGTTGCTGGTTGGATGGGCCGACGGGGCTTTCACCGCACTGCACCCCTCCAACGGCACCCTGCACTGGCAAGCGAACTCAAACGTGAGCGGTTGGGGCATCACCGGTGCATCGCTGATCGAAGGCGACGACGCCGTGATACCCACTCGAAACGGGTTGATGCGGTTGTGCATGGCGGATGGGACACTCGAATTCAGCGTTGAACTTGGAGAAGGTTGGCGCAACGGCGTCACCTCGTTCGATGAAGCCTACTGGTTGGGGGACGAGGACGGCCAACTTTGGTCCGTCGAACGCAACGGCACGGTCCGAGCNTCCTATTCACTTCCCGGCTCTCTTCGCCATGCACCTGTGGTGGTGGACGATGGCTTGTTACTCCACGTGCAGGAACCGCNCTCGAGTCGGCTCTTGTTGTTGGACATCAACACCAACAACCTCACTCAAATCGCCTCACTCGGTGCCTCGCCAGCGCTGCCGCTGGAAATCGGAAACACGTTCGTGTTCGGCGACAACGACGGTCTGACGACCGTACAATGCGAGCCCACCTGCACGTTGATTGACACCCACGCCACCAAGGTGAACGGCGAGATGAGGGCCCGTTCCTCCAGCCGATTTTTTGCGCCGGTCAATGCACCGGATGCTGGTTGGCTCGTTGTTGACCTCGACGAATCTGGGGCGTTCGTTGACGTTCGCACCTTCTCGACACCGCACGACGATTACGGCACGTCGTCACCCGCCTGGTCTGCGACGACCATGTTTCTCGGAAACGATGCGGGTGTTCTGATGGCGTATCAGGTAGGGGCGCCTTCCGCCCAAGAGGTGCCGTCTGAAACGTCCCCTCTGTGGGGTTTGGTCGCCCTGACCGTCTGCCTGGTCGGTGCGGCGTGGCTCGCCGGTCGGGGGCGTTCAACCGACGCTTGGCGAGTGTTCACCCTCTGCGCCGTCGCCGTTGCCCTGTTGATGTTACCTGACCTGTCCTCCTCTTGGAGCGCATGGCTGGCCGAGGGCGATGACCTNAGTGCGGAGGATGCATGGGACCCGTCGTGGCCGGATGCGTGGCTCGGCACGCAGGTCGTGGTGTTTGAACTCGCCAATGAAACGGTGGTGGCGGGCGGCCTTGTTGGTCATTCAACGGTGTGGGACCTCACCCAAGCGGCGGTCGAGGAGCAAGGGTTGACCCTGGAAGTCGAATCGACNGGTCTGGGCCTCTACGTTGTGGCCATCGACGGCGTGCAGGGATCGGGTTGGGAATACACCGTNAACGNCGTGCGCGGCACGATGGCGGTGGACGACGCTGCGATCGAATCCACCCTCGTCTTGCGTTGGCATCTGGCTTGAGGGTGGCAACCCTCAAGGCTGGCCTCCCTCTCGGATGAATCATGTTCCAAGCGCTGGGGGTCCATGGACCGGAGTTGTCCCCCGGATGGGCGGCCTTCTTGGACATCGCTTTGGTGAGCGCCGCTTTTGCGTTTTTGTTCTCCGCTCCACGGGCCAATCGCATGACGGCGGCCATGTTGGCCACCATGGTGGTCGCCATGGCTGCGCTTCGTGTTGTCATGCAACCGCTTCCGAACGTTCAGCCCGTCACGGTGGCGGCGCTGTTGGTCGGCGCCCACCTCGGAGCCAGGCGCGGCGTGGCCTTTGCCATCCTCGTCACCTTGCTCTCCAACCTGCTCATCAGTCACGGATGGTGGACCTTTTTCCAGGCCCTTGGGTGGTCGGTCGTGGCCGTGATCGGTGCCCACGCAAACCTGGTGGTCGACGGTCGATTGAATCACGTCCGCCTGTACGTGGCGGCGGCGCTGGTGGCACCGATGTTTGGGGCGATCACCACGCTTTCACTCGTTTCTGGAGAAATGACGCTGGGTCAATTCATGCTCCTCCTCGGACAGGGCCTTCCGTTTGATGCGGTCCACGCCCTCGGCAACGTCGCTTTCGCCGTTTGGACGGGCTCCATGCTCCACCGTTTCCTCAGCGGCTTGACCACGTTGGAAGATGAAGCGGTGGCGACGGGTGAAGCGCATGGCGTCGATGCATGATGCACCGACCATGGCCCTCGTCGTCCGGCAGGATTTGGCGTTGACCACGGGAAAAATCGCTGCGCAATGCGCTCATGCTGCCGTTGACGTGGTCCGGGCCGCCCGTCGGTCGCGTTTGCTGGAGCGATGGCGCGCCGGTGGAGCAAGAAAAATCGTCCTCGGCGTGGATGATTTGGCGGCCATGACGGCGCTCCACGCTTCCGTCCCGAAGGGATGCTATGCGGCCCTCGTTACCGATGCGGGTCGAACGGAGATCCCCGCCGGCACGGTAACCGTGCTCGGCATCTTGGGTCCCCGNCGAGCCATGGATACGTTGCTTCGACATTTGGATGCGCTGTGAGGTGAACCGATGGGACTGCGTTCGTTTCTTCATCGACTCACGGCTCCTTCGCCGTCGACCTCACCGGTTGATGGCTCGGTGAAACTGGTGTGCGTGGTCAACCAATCCCTGAAAATGGGCAAGGGAAAAATTGCTGCTCAGGTGGGTCACGCTTCGGTGCAAGCCTTTCTGGGAGCCGGTGTGAGCCATCCACACCACGTGGAGGCGTGGCTGGCTTCGGGCCAGAAAAAAATCTGCGTCAAAACCCCAGAAGCGTCCGACTTNGACCGTTTGATGGANGAAGCTCNCCGNGCCGACGTCCCGGTTCATTTGGTTCGCGACGCCGGNCACACGCAAATCCCGAAGGGTTCGGCCACCGTCTTGGCCTTGGGGCCGTACAGTGAAGCGACGCTGGACGAGTTGACCGGCCATNTGAAANTGCTCTGAACACGGCATTGATGAAGGAGAGCGTTGACCCAACCTCATGCGGGAACACCCCTCCTCCCGAATTGATTTCCGTTCAGACACGGTGACCCAGCCAACGGCGGCCATGTGGGAGGCCATGCACAAAGTTCCGGTCGGGGACGATGTCCTGGGGGACGACCCCACCGTCATCGAATTGCAGGAACGCGTGGCGTCCATGTTTGGGAAGGAAGCGGGTCTGTTTGTCGCTTCGGGGACGATGTCAAACGCCATTGCGTTGCGAACCCACACACAGCCTGGCGACGAAATCGTCTGCGACAAGACCGCTCACATCTACCGCTANGAGGGTGGCGGCTACGCAGCCCTCTGCGGCGCATCCGTCGCCTTGGTTGACGGCGACAGCGGCCTGATGACTCCCGAGCAGGTTCGAAAGGCTGTCCGAAAAGCCGAAGGGTCAGGCAGCCACTATCCAAACGGCTCCCTTGTTTGCGTTGAGAACACGTCCAATCTTGGGGGCGGTTCTTGCTACGATCAGGAAACGTTTGATGAGATCGCCAAAGTCGCCGCTTCCTTGGGTTGTGCAACGCACATCGACGGCGCCCGTGTGTTCAACGCCGCCGTTGCTACGGGCGTGGACGTCGCTCGCATGTGCGAACATTACGACTCGGTTTCCATCTGCTTTTCCAAAGGTCTCGGCGCACCGGTGGGCTCGGTTTTGGTCGGTTCATCGGCGTTCATCGCCCGGGCACACCGGTGGCGGAAAATGTTCGGCGGGGGGTGGCGTCAAGCCGGTGTTCTCGCAGCAGCCTGCCTTCACGCCCTCGACCATCACGTGGACCGACTGGAGGAGGACCATGAGCGCGCACACCAAATCGCCTTGATGCTGAACGCGCTTCCGGAATTCACGGTTGACCTCGACACGGTCCAAACCAACATGGTCTACGCCAAGACCACCCGTCCCGCCGCTGAGGTGGTGAAACACTACGGGGAGAACGGCATCGACATGTTTGACCTGAGTGAAAACCGCATTCGCGTGGTCGTTCACCTCCACATCACCGACGAAGACGTGGCGAAGTTCACCGAAGTTTCACAGCGTCTTTTCGGTTGAGTCTTCAAAAAGTGTCAGGGCACATANCNCTCATGACGACAAGCGCACGCGACGCGCTGTGTGTTTACAACGCAGCCAACTCAACCACCGACCACGTTTGCGACTGGTGCCAGTCCATCATCGATTTTCAACCACGCCGCGGATGGAACGCGCCGCTCCATCCCGAAGAACACGAACGGGCGATGGCACTGTTTGGCGGACCAACGGGGACTTCCCAGCGGAAATGGAAGGCGCTGGAAGCGAACACCGGGGACTTGAAGCACGTCTCATGGGCACGGTTGCCAGGCGAACAAGACCCCATCACCCATCCCCCCCGTTCGTGGGCAGCGTTTGACGACCTCACCCATGCCGTTCTTCGCGGCGACCTCCTGAGTCAGGGACAAGAGGCGTTGCTGAGGGAGGGCATTGGTTTCCACGACGGTTCTGTGTTGCGGTTTCTTGACGGTTCGTGGAACCTCAACGGTTGTGAACTCCACGGGTTGAGCTTGTTTGTTGTGTTTTCACTGATGGGGGAGGCGTCCAAACGGCAAGGATGGGACATTCCCGCCCTGCTTGTGTGTGCGACCTCGGTCAATCCCGAGGTCCGCCATCCCCCCCGAATGATGCAACGCTTTCACCACGGGCGCCGAGATCTTCGTTCCTCCTACCGACCCCTGGCGGGAATGTTGACATGGTTGTCAACCCGGTTGAAGATCGATCGAACGCTGAACATGGAAGCCAGCGAATACGTTCCCATGATGGCGTGGTCGCACGACATTCAAACGCGTATGTTTCAGCATCAGCCACCCAACATGGAGGGGATGTTCCAAAACGCTCTGGCGCACCATCCTCCGGGCTTGTTTCACGCTTACGACACGCCTTGGATGCAAGCGTGGCGTTCCCTCGAATCCGCTCACGAACAGGCCGAGACTCAGAAATGGGCGATGGACCTGAACCCCAAAGCGCTGCGCCTTCGAACCCGTACGGCTTCGGGTTCTCTTCGACTCATCCGTGTGCCGAACGAACCGGCCCTGTGGGCGCTGCTGTCCTCCTTGGCGCTCTCTCCGTTGAATTCGGACGGAGGAAAACTNCTGCTCGGCTTGCAGCACAACTGGTCGGTGGGCTACATTGAACGAAGTCAGCCTTCCAAACCGCTGATTCGTTCGCTGGAATTTTGTCACAACATCATGAACGACTTGGAAGGCAAGGTGTTTCTCGAGCGTGCACGGGCCTTGGTCGTCGGTCAACTGGGACACGTCTACGAAGTCGCGGTTGAAAACGGCCAGCACGGCGCGCCCTACACCATTCAGCATGTCACGGACATCACACCGAATGTCAAGCGACCGATTTGCATTCACAGCGGCCAGTTCGCCAACANCTTGCCGCTGGGCGACACCATGGGGGGCGTGCTCTTGTCCATGGTGAACGATATCAGAGCGTCGCGAGACATCGGAAGCCTCGAAGAGTTGTTGTTGCACCATCCACCCTTCGGATATCCACGGGAAAACATCCCCCCTGAATGGTTGGCGTCGTTGAACAATGAGGCCGTTCAAGCCGCCCTCCCCCACCCGCATTTCCTTGAGCAAATGCGCTGGTACCGTCCTCGTCGCAGGCGAGATGAGATCGAGCGACGTCCCGGCTTCCACGAATTGATGCTTCGGAATCGCCACCANGCTCGACATCGCTCACGTTTCTCGGAACGGTGGGCTGCACGGTTTCACACGGTCTTTGACCGAGAAGGGCGATTTCCGATCGAAGAGGTGGTGGCAGAGTGGCGCGAGACGGTTCCTCCCTACGTGCCCGGCCGCACCGAAATCCACGGCCACGGCGATTTCTTTGGGCGGATGCACGAGGGCTTCTTCCATCGACGTTATCACCATCTGATGCCGCATCGACGCCACGACGATCTCCACGAAGAAGGGGACGTTCGGGATGGAGAGCGGCGCTGGTGCGAGGTTTTCGCTCGAGTGTGGGAGGTGCTCGTGCACCAGCCCCTGAGTTCACGGTTCCGATTGCCTCTCCAAGACGGCGGTGCATTGAACCTCGAGCACGCTGCCCTTCAAGTGTCCGTGCGCACCGAACTGGAGCGTTCCTTTTTCACGCGGGCGGCCAGGATGCTGGGCTACGTCAAGGACGATGAAGACAGCACGCATGCGATTTTCATCCGACGCGACCATCCGCGTCCAAACGCTCGCCTTCAACTCACGGACTTGCTCCGCGACATGCAAGACCGCCAACGGGTGCGCGGCGCACCCCCCCGATGGTGGAACTACGTTGACGTGATAGCCCCGCCGAGGGCCGCGCCCCACTTCCGCTGGCAGTTGCACCTTGACCATCGAGACGCCCGCCCCCGCATCGAGGGCGACGGCCCTGCCGATCGAGAGTTCAGCGGTCTCGGCGATCTCTTCGGGTGAACGCCAGCGCCAACCCCGCAACCAGGACCGTCGACACGACCGACAGTGCAGGCGTGTCTTCGCTTTCCTCCTCCGTCGGGTCTTCCTGCACCGGGTCTTCAACGACCAGAGGCACGATTTCGTAAATCAAGTGAACTTCCAGATCGTTGCCGTCATGCGGTGTTGGAAGGTCCAGCGTCGCCGTGCCCTCGGTCTGATTGCCCAAGTTGATGATGTTCCGGACGATGTGGGGGTACGTCCCCTGTCCGTTTGCGCCTTCCTCGTATTCCGCTTCCGACTCAACGACCCATGCAGCGACGCTCAGGGTCATGTTCGCAAGGTGACGGTCGTCGATGTCAAGGGCCCANCCGATGGTGCCGGACGAGTCGCCCATTGGCGTCCACGAAAAGGAGGTTGTTCCTGTCCCCAGTGCAAGGTCTTGTTGAGCAAGACCGGTCAATTCCTCAACGCGATTGTCGTGGTCGTTGTCATGGACGTCCACGTCNGCATTCTTTCCAACCTTCTTGACGGTCCCGTTGAACACCGCACCGGGTGGTGAGTGGGAATAGTCCGTCAGGTGGGCATACCGGTCCCTGAAGCGTTGCTCCAGCGCCTCTTCGCCGAACGGATCACTGAGCGTTGAGTGGAAGTGATAAGGCGTGATGTGGCCGTTTTCATGCACTTCCTTGAGGGCGTGCTCGACGTAGACGCAGCTCTCGCACCACGTCGCAGTGTAGACTTCGGTCACGGCCTTGAGATCGGTAAGGTTGGTGACCTCGGCCTTGGTCGTGTTGGCCATCGTCCATTGCCCGCCGATCACCATGCCGTTGTCGACGGGGACCGCAGGGATGGCCGCGGTTGGGGTTGAAAATCCAAGCACGAGGGCGAGGGTGAGGAACAGTACGAGACGTGAACGCATGCCACGGGGAGCGGTTCGTGGGATATGAACCCCACTTCACCCGGTTCACTCGTCGGCGGGCTCTTCGTCGGTGGGCCGGTCNCNTTCAGCGGCCTCATCGATCTCGTCGGCAAAGAGTTCGGCGCCTTGGGGGAACTCCCCTCGCTCGTACCGAGCCTGCAGGTCTTCAAGACGACTCTTGATGCCAGCGCCTGAGCGACGGACGGCTTTGGCCACGGCGCTGAGGTTACCGCTTTGGAGACCGAGTCGACACAGCAGGTTGTACATGACACAACCAGCGACCATCGAGATGGGGATGTTGGCCGTGGGGGCGTCAACGCTGGGCTCACCGATGCTCGACATGATGCCGAGGAAGGCGTTCATGATGTCGTCGAGGTCGTCATCGTCGAGGCGCTTGCTGAGGCCGTCGCTCAAGTTCTCGACGACCTTGTCCAGCTCGTCCTCGCGAGCGGCGGCTGCGCTGAGTTGTTGCGGTGGAGCCGCCCAGCCTTGNTTGACGCGTTCTTGGTAGTGCTGCATGATGACCTTCTTCGCGTTCTTGAGCTGCTTGGCCGTGATGCCGTACATGTCCATCAGNTGCTTCTCGTTGACGCTAACGGTGCGGAACCAGCGAGCAGCGATGGATGCGATGGCCAAGGCCATGATCTGAAGGTTGTCCTGGTCGGTTTTGCCGCGGAGTTCAGGGTGCTCTTTTCCACCGGCACGGCAGATGGAGGTTTTGGGGCACTTCAGGCGACGTCGCTCACCGGGCGTGAGGGTCTTTCGCGTGGCCTCTTGAGCTCGGGTGAGTTTGCGGGTGGCGGCACGCGCCAGGGGTCCAACGGCTCGAGCCACATCGGCACCGAACATGTTGCGCAGGGTGGCCATCAACTGGGCGTGCATCGGGTCGGTGTCGCGCTGGGAGCTTCGGTCCAACTTGCCGATGCGGGCAGCCAATCGCTTTTGCTTGGCCGTCAAACGGTTACCNCGGCCGTCAAACTTGTCTCCGAAGGGGTTCATCTTCGCACCCAACTTGGCGCCACCGTGGCCGCCTTCAGCGTTCACCGCTTCGTTGTGTCGACCTTCACCGAGGGAGCTGGCGCTGTTGGTGTCNGCATCATCGTGAAGGATGGGGTGCACCAAAGAGCACACGTCGCAGACGCCCTCTGCACGGGTCAAGTCAAGGGTCAGGTTTCCGCCGCATTCATCGCAATTTGTCATCATTTTTTTCAACTCCACAGATTATGNCCCGCCACTCCTTATAAAGTATCGAATTTCATGCATCTACCCATCATAAGGTCTCTCCTGGCCCCCAAACCGAGGTTTGAGGAAGCAAAAGAAAACAAGACAATATCATATGCGGGTCTGCCCTATATGAAGATACCGTTCATAACCCCACCCACCACCACGATCGTCACCCTTCCGCCCGGTGATTTGAGCGGGCTGGTGGCGGGCGATGCGGGGGCCGAACGAACCCGTGAGGCATCGAAGGTGGCCACGGACCGATGATTGGGCTTCATCCAACCAGCCGCGCAACTTGAAATAGGCTCGGTTTCGTTCTCCCCGACAGGCTGGTTTTCATGGAGCGAACACGGAGCGTGACCTCGGAATACGTGCCGGCGGGCGAGGGCTGTCCGCCGTGGCTGTTTCACGCGCTGTCCTGCCCGGATGAACACGCACCGTTCATGGTGCTCCATCCCACGGAACTTCACCGTCAACGCACCCTTGAACGCCTGCACGAAGCAGGGGTCGTGGTGGCGCCCCAGTATCACCTCACGCTNAACCGNCTCGTTCGCCTTCTCCATGTNGACCTTCGCCTGCCCGTGCTGCTCGACGATGAAGCGAGCACGTTCATGGCGCTTCATGCTCGATGCGCTGAAGCGGCCGAAAACGCCGAACTACCNTTTCTCCACACGCCCGGCGTTGGTGGCTGGACGCTGACGAAAACCCGACGCCTTCAGCAACTCCACGGTGAGTTGCTTCAACTCCGCCGTCCTTTCGCGTGGGAGGGAGACCCCGGTGCTTCGGTGTTTCACCGCCTCTGTCTTGAAACTGAAATCGAGTCCGGCGGGATGCTCCCCTCGCTCGTGACACGGCATGTTTTGGAAGCCTTGCAAACCGCTGCCACCACTCCGTTTCACCTCAGCGAAGTCGCCGGTATCGTGGTGCTTGACATGGCGCCTGACTTTACCGAAGTGGAACAAGATCTCCTCACCACGGTTTCGGGGTTCACGCCGGTCCACCAGTTGCTCAATCCGGGCTCGTTCCGACTGGGCCACCACGGTGCTTACCTCGTCGATGAGCAACCCTGCACCACCGACACGCTTCCGGGATGGGTGCCGCCTCATCAGGTGTGGTCCGGTGATGCGTCCGGATGGCAAACGGAGGTTGGGCGAGCGCGTTCGACGCAACTCACCCGCGTCACTTTGGATGAACGTCGGCACGGNATGAACGCCGCGTTGACCATGATCCAAGCCTACCGAGCCAAGCATGACGGTCAGGTTTTGATCGTGGACGCGGGTGTCCGAGAACGTTCCATCGCGTGGTCCAACGGTCTTTCCTCCATCGGTGTTCGCTGGCATCCCGGCTCGACGGCCATGAATCAGCAACCCACGCATCACGCCGTCATCCGCGCCGCACGCTTGGCTCAGGGCATGAGCGCTTGGTCGTTGGAATCGCTTCGAGGGGTGTTCTTTTCCAGCATCGTCCCGTTTCATGACGACCTGTTCCCGGACCTGAACCATCCCACTGAAGGGACGTGGCGCCCTCAACCCGATGCCGATGTGCTCGACGACATCGCTCGACAATTCCACGTTCTGGGCGGACCCGGCGCCATCGGAAGATGGCTCGGCGTCCTTTCAGGGGCTGAACCGTCGTTCGCAGAACGTCAGCCAGAGGTGAAAGCGCGCGCCCTCGAACAAACCCAGTGGTGGCTTGGTTGCCTGCTTCATGCATGGGCACCCCTGCTTTCTCCGGAAGATCGACACTTGCTCCAACGACCGACGGTGGGTTGCACGTCAGGTGCAGAGCTGCCGATGCCCGATGCGCCAACCTCGGGGATGGCCTGGCTTTCGTGGCTGGTGAGTTCCATCAACGTCGCTCGGTTTGAACAGCGTCGAGCACCGTTCGATGCCGGCATGGGGGCTCTTCAGCACCTCATCGAAGCCTTGAACGGCGTCAAGGAGCACCTCGGCCGGTTGAGTTTGCCCTTTGTGGACGAAGGCGCCGCTTTTGTTGACCTCCTCGACCACATCGGCGCTTCCACTGACCTGTCCCATCAGACCTCCCGGACCGATCGTGTGCAGGTGGTCACGCCCGACGACGCTCTGGGTTGCTCCGCCGATCTCATCTTGCTGGTCGGTTTGGACGTTGATGCATGGTCCATGCGCTCCTCCACCGTACCGTGGTTGGACGCCTCTGCACAACTTGAACTCGGTGTGTTTCAGACCGACCGACTGGTCCGACGTGGGCGACATCACCTTCGGCACCTGCTCAACGGCGCTGCCTTCGTGGTGGTGTTTGACTCATCGCCTGAGGAGGGCGGTGGTCCGAGCGCTCCGCTGGCGGAGTGGTTGACGGACGTGCAGCGTACCAATGCGTGGGAGGCCATGCGTGCACCACCCACGTTTCTCCCGTCATCGCTCTACGAGGGTGAAGGCTCCCCACGACCCTTTCGATGGGCGGTGCGGGAAGACGGTCACGGGAGTTGGATGACGCCGGTGATGAACACCAGCACCGCCACGGCTTCCGGTCGGCGAGAGGTTCGGTTTGGGTTCAGCGGTCGCGACCGCCGGCAGCAAATCGGNCTCGACCTGCGAACCGGTCTCACACCNTCCNGCGTTCCCAACCACGACCTCTCACTCATCCATGCGTTTGAAGGGGACATTCAAGCCGATCGTCGTCGCAGGCAACCGTTGGCCAAACACATCGACGAGCACAGCACCTTCGCTTGGGAACAGCGGGCTTACCTGGCCAGCGCCGACGCCGTTACGCTTCGACCCACTCGGGCCGCCATCAAGGTCAACGGCGTGGCTGCTGGCGTCTATCCTCACCTTGGGCACCGACAGGAAAAATCGGTGTCGCTGAGCGCCGACCCTCGCCCGCTTCCACCCTACGCTCCGTCAAACACGGGCATTGAGCACCGGTTCGGGGCCTTGGACACGCCGCTTGAACGGGAGGTGTGGTCCCCAAGCCGACTTGAAGCCTGGCTCAAATGTCCACGACAAGCATGGGTTAAACAGCAACTGCGTGCCGACGATGACGATGGCGTCAGCACCGAAGANGTCGACGTTCGCATTCGCGGCCAGGTGGTTCACGAAACCGAGGCAGCGATCCTTCGGGGTCATGGGGTACCGATGGGTGGTGAAATCACCGCAAGCCCCCAAGCGCTCCACCTNGGCCCAATGGGTGAAGGGCGTGCCGGATGGGATGCTGTGCTCGATTTCCTGCAGCGTGATGTCCACTGGCTGGGCCGCTACAACGCCGTTTCCGTTCATCGGACCAAGGACCTCATCGACGCCACTCCAGAAACCTGGCAGGCGCATCAGGACGGCGAACTCGAACTCGAGCCCCGAGGTCGTCTGGCTCGCCTTTTGGCGGCCGACCTCTCGCTTCACCATGCAGCTCCGGTTGCGATGGAGTGGTCCCCGGCCACCGATTCAGAACGCTCCGTACGGTTGGACACCGCACCCGACGATGCCGAGATGGGCTTCCGATTGTTTGGATACGCCGACCGCGTGGATGTTTTGGTGCTCCCGGACCACCTCAAAGACGACCTCGTCGAGCGAGGCGTGTTGGGCGATGAAGACCACGATGCTCCGTTCCCGCTTCACGGCTCGCCCCGTCAAGCGCAACGGTTGGTCATCGTCCGCGACCTCAAAACCGTTCGAGGGCCCGACGCCGATAACGCTGGGTTGCGGCACATGCGCTGTTTGTTCGAGGACCTGCAGTTGGCGTTGTACGCTCGAGCATGGGAGTTGCTTCACCCCAACGACCGCGTGGTTGGCGTGGGGGCGAGCGAAGTGGGGGAGNCGACGGTTCACTACGTGGAACTCGATGGCGACTTGGCGCATTTGGGAGAACACCTTCGCGTCGGTGAATTAACCGATGTGTTCGCACAGCATTTCCCCGCTGAGACGCAACACGCAGTCGCAACAACGCCGTTCCGAAGGTGGATGGCCGAACGCCTCACCGTTGCCCAACGGGCCGTGTCCGCAGCGCAACAAGGTCACGTGAATCCGACGCCCGGGAAGCATTGCAGCTACTGCACACTGGCTCACTCGTGCGATGTCTCTGAATACAGTGGAGGCGATTTCTGATGATTCGCTTCAACAACAGCCAGCGGCTGGGCTTGGACCTGGACCGGCACATCGCTCTCGATGCCGGTGCAGGTACGGGCAAAACGACGGTGATGGCCGAGCGGTACGTCCAACACCTGTTCGCCGCTGACCAGCGAGCAACTCACGTNACGCCCCCCGGACCACGCACGCCGCTGTCCGGTCATGGCGCCTTGCGAGCACCCAAACGAGAACGTACGGACCTACGGGCATGGCCCGGCCTGCTCCCGTCCGAAGTGGTGGCCATCACCTTCACGCGTAAGTCTGCGGCGGAATTGAAAGCCCGTATTCGCCACCGTCTTTCCCAAGCCCGAGCGCACTCACCGGGTCCGGAAGATCAGGACGGCGTTTTTGACCCGCGACTTCGNAACGACGGCGACGTTGAAATGCTCCTCTCGGGGCTGGACGAAGCGCCGATTTCCACCATCGACGCCTTCCTCAGTCAACTGGTCCAACCTTACGTCGACTTGGTNGCTCTCTACCCGTCCAATCAACAGGTGGCTGAAGAGCGAAAACCCCTGATGGTACAGGACACCCTTCACGCCGTGTGGCGCATCCGGTCCGTCGATGACGCCCGCGAAGCCGGTGTGCTCAACCATCACCAAGCCTTCCTCGATGCTCGGAATCGACTGGTGACCCGTTTGGGTGGGCAAGATCAAGCAGAGGTGGTCCTCGGCGGACTTCTCGATCGATCGCTGTTCGTTGAACAGTCCCACCGATCCATGATTCAGCGAGCGGAGGACATGGGTTTGTCGTGGAACGGGCGGGGCCCAGCGCCGGTGGACGTGTTGCTCAACACCATCGCTGAACCCGTGGAAGCCTTCCTCCCCGACTTCGTTCAAACGCTTCACCGCCTGCTCGGCGATTGGGTGCAGGAATTCCTGCCCTATCACAGCCAGTGCGTTCTTCCGGCTGAGGCGGAAACGAACTTGACCCGATTCAACCACTTGGTTCGTATCACTTCCCAACCCCCTCCCACCGAGGCCGGTGAGCAACTGTCGTGGGTGTGGAAGACCCTGCTCGGCATCGCCACGGCTTCAGGTCTGGTCAAACCCACCTGCACGTTTTTCCCGCGGAACGCGCTCCCAACCGGTGATGGATGGCCGTCCGGATTACTTTCGAAATCAGCGGTCAACGGGGTCCCTCCCGGTGAGAAGAACGACCTGTACGAACGAGCGAAGGCTCACGTTCCTGGCCTGCGTTCCCATCTCAGTTCAGCCAACGGGACCCTGATTCGCCTCCTCGCACGTTCCGCCTTCCTTCTCAACCCCATGGACGGGTTTGACGGCATGCCGCTCGACAGTGCGTTGCGACTGGACCCGCTGGCCGACCCCCTCCCCAGTGAGCCCGGCGACCGGGGCACGTACGTGACGGCGGATCTACAAGTTCAGGTCTTGAGCGACCTTCAGGTCATTCACACGGCCTGCCATCAAATTCTGGCCCGTCGGAAATCGCTGGACAACATGCACGATTTTGACGACATGCAGCGCTTTGCGGCCGATTTGCTTCTGGCGAGATGCCCTGATATTTGCCGCCACCGCTACCCGCCCGCCGTCATTGATGCGCTGGACGGGCTGGGCGACGAGCCGTGGACCGACGCCCACATCGCACGGGCGCTGACCTTGCTCAACGACCGCCCTCAACTTCTCGAGGACCTTCAGCGAAGGGTGGCGATCTTGGGCGAGCTTCGGCGACAGTACCGAGCGTTCATCATCGATGAATACCAGGACACCAACCCGTCCCACTACCGCCTGCTCGCAAGGTTGTGGGGGCGCCGTCGGCGACACCCCGATGACCCGGCTGGACCGCTGGGCGCTTGGGACCCGACGGTTTGCATCGTGGGTGACATGAAACAGAGCATCTACCGCTTCCGTCAAGCGGAGGTGTCGGTGATGCGACGAGCGGTCGAAGCCGTTCGGCGCTTCAACATCGATGAGGAAGGTGAGACTCGTCTTCACCACCTCCGTTCACCGGGCTGCGGACGCGACCCACGACCCGTCGGGGGTGGAGGTGAAACCGGTTCGTTCTCCAACCAACACACGGGTGAAACCTCGGCGCCCCACACCTTCGTTCGATTTGACGAAGAGGACCAGCCCGGCCTGGCCGCCATCGTTGGCCAACGCTTGTTGCGACGGTCCGAAGGGCACGTTGACCTGACGTCCAATCATCGCACACGGCACGACCTCATGGAGACCATGAACGACATGTTCGACGAAGTCTTCGACCCACGCTACCACGATTTGCCCGGGGACTGGCACGCTGAACCTCAGCGCCTTCGGCCCGCCCGAGCCACCGAGATGGGCGGCGTGTTGGAATGGTTGCTTCCGGTGCCCGGAACCATCGCCGAGGTCCCCCTCGATTTGGACTTGGCCGTCAACACCTTCGCCGACCCCAACGCCTCCCAGGTTCATCTCGAACACGAATTGCTGGCCGACCGGCTTCACGCGCTTCTCCATCAGGCACCCACGCGTGTCCTGAACAGTGCTGACGCATCATGGACCGAGGTTACCGACGAGGGACCCCCTGTGCGTCCTCAAGACATCATGATCCTCATCAACTCACGCAAACACCTGCCCGACCTGGTGGAGCGTCTTCGAGCGAGGAACATCCCGGTGATGGCCGACCGGCAGGGCCTCTTGCTGATGCAACCGGTTGTTCAGCCGCTGATGGCCTTGCTGGCGTTGATGGCGCGACCCACCATGCGCAAAGCAGCGGTTGAGTTGGCTCGCTCCGCCGTCGTGGGCATGACGGAGCAGCAAGTTCACGATGCCCTCGTTTCGCTGGAAGAGGGAGGCGAGGTGCTTCCGCATCTCGTGAATCATGCGCCCACTGAAGCGGTTCGGTCCCTGTTGGCTCGCCTGCATCAACTNATGGGGTGGGGAGCNATCTATGACGTGTTTGACGCCGTACTCGACCACTCCGACCTCCTGGTGGCCTACCCGGACGATGCTCAGCGCCAATTTGCCGAAGCTTGGACCGCCATCGTGCAGTCCATTGGCAACGAAACCGGCCACGATGCCGCCGCCGTCTATCGGCGCATGGTTGAGGTTCGTGAATTGGGTCGACAAGGGCCGCAAGCCATCACGCAACCNGACGCGTCGGCCGTTCAAATCATGACCATTCACGGTTCGAAGGGGCTCCAGGCGCCCGTGGTGGTCGTGTCCGGCCTGTTCGCCGCCGGAAAAGCCGACGCCAGCATGTCGGTTCAGGACAACATCCTCGTCACCCCGCAGGTGTTGGCCGGACGAATCCAACCGTGGCGGTCAAAAGATCGGCCCGAGGACGGATTGTGGGCCTTTGCCGCTGAGATGAACAAGGCCCAGGACAAGGCCGAGTTGCGTCGAAAATTCTACGTCGCTTTGACGCGAGTCAAGGACCGGCTCATCGTCACGGGCAGCCCCGGAAACCGGTCCACGTACGACGAATCAACCGGCACGCTATCGGTTCGGTTTGCGCCCGACCCTCGCACCATGGGTCGCATGTTCATCGAGGGGTTGCGTAGAGCCACGTGGTGCGCTGGCGGTGGAGCGCCTTGGGTGTCCGAGGCGGAACTTGAGGCCGACTCGCTCCCGCCCTTCATCCCAAGCAAAAGCGAGACCGTTCTCAACCCGACCGCTTTGCTCAACGCTTCACCTCTGGGCGAGAACGGGCTCAGCGGTTTGCGTTTGTACCACCATCCCCTATGTTTTGACGTCGTTGACGCCCCCTCGCCCCTGGCACGGGCGCGAGCGCTGGCCGACCACCTCGACACCCTCAGCGTCGATGAACGTACCCAACCTTCGCCACTTCGTCTTCAAGAAAACGTGAAGGGTGCTGCTCACCACCTCGATGCCACCTTTGCGTGCCCTCGTCGGTATTGGCTCGAGCACGTCAAGGGCTGGCCGACCGAGCCCTTCCGTCTGCCTCAAGCCTCCTCGCAACCGCCACCCGCCAACCCGTGGCCGGAGCCCACGACCTTCGGNTTGATGATGCACCGNGTGTTGGAAATCGGGCTGCGAAACCCGAAGGCCTTGAGCGAACACACGCCGCCTCTGGACGCTGCTTGGATGCACGAAGCCAACGATGATCTGGCCTCGGTGAACACCGTGAAACGGGTCATGAACGAGTTCGGCTTCGGCGAAGAACAACCCCCGTCATCNCCCGAGGCGACGTGGCGAGACCGTTTGCTGCACCTCGGGNGTCTCATCGATCGCGGCCTGCTCGGTCAGTGGGTGCAAGGGGGCTCGATTCATGGCTGGGCGGTCGAGGCGGTCAGGACCGAGCTTCCGTTCTTCCATCGAGAACGTCTTGAACGTTCAACCTCCACGCCGTCAGCGAATGAAATCTGGGCGAATCAACCGGCCGTGGTGGACGCCGTGAACATGGATTTCAGCGGCCGTGCCGATCTCGTGTTGGCGTTGGTCAACGATGAGGGTCGAGGCGCCCTGAAGGTGGTGGACCTCAAGACCCGAGGGTGTTTGGGCAAGTTCAACCCGTCAGATTCGCTCAAAGGCCACCCGCTTCAGCGCGTGGGGCCAGAGGAGTTGACCACCACACCGCTCAGTGATGAAGAAGCCGAGATCCTGCACGAGCACCGGCTCCAACTCACGCTCTATTCCATGGCTTTGGAAGCCATCGAGGCAAAGAAGCCCAAAGACCAACGCCGCGTTGTTCTTCCTCCATCGCTGTTGCTGGGCGCCAACGGCCGCATGGTTCAACTCTCTGAAGGCGCTTTCAAGCAAGCCAAGGACGACTTGTTGGCTCATTTGAACTGGCGGGTTTCGGTCCACCTCGAAGAGGATTTGGAGGCGCCCGAACGTCTTCCTGCAGGCTCGAGCCTCTGCCAGCAGTGCCCCTTCTATCGCGGTGATTTACGTCGTTGTGCGCCGGCGGGCGAGCCTTTGGGTTTCGTTAACCGTCTCGGCGATTCGCCGTGAGGACGAGCGTCCCCGCCCAGTCCTCTTTGGCTCCAACCTGCATGGCGGTGATGTCCGTGAACCCTGCTTCCTTCAAGCCAGACGTCCAATCGTCCATGCTCAGGAGCGCCATGTGAACGTTGAGGGAAGGGCCCCAATCGTGACTCGCCGGGTTTTCCGTGTAGTGGTCCACGCCGATGACGAGCCGACCACCAGGTAACATCCACTCGTCGTGAAGCGTTTGAAGGAAGCCCAGTGGGTCCTCGAGGTAGTAGAGGCACTCCATGGTGTGGACGAGGTCGTACGGGGCTCCCGGTGTCCATTCGGGCAGCATCGCTTCGATGTAATCGCCGTCGGGGTCAATGGTTCTCGCTTTGGCGATCATGGAGGGTGCGCCGTCAACACCGCTGGCGTGTGAACACAGGGCGTGAGCGCTGAGTCGTCGCACCACCCATCCGTTTCCGCAACCGATGTCCATGGCTCGAAACGGACGATTCCACCCCTCGAGCAGTTCCTTCAGCATCACTTCAACGCTGGCGCTGTGCCCGCGCTCCATGCCTTCATCGCGACCGACATCGGCCCACTCGCTGAACAAATCCGTTGCGCTTCGAAGACTCATGCACTCCCGCCGACGGCGGCGTTCCATGAAGGTGTTCATGGCGAAAGGAACATGCAGGTCGTCGCCTTCCACGCTCCATGCTCGACACGACCACCACGCTGTCCGATGTTCTCTACCCGCCGATTGAACCCCACACCACCGGTATGCTTCCTGTCTCAGACTTGCACACCATCGCCTGGGAGCAAAGCGGCAACCCGGACGGCATCCCGGTGGTGGTCATTCACGGCGGCCCTGGCGGCGGGGGACAGCCATCTTACCGGCAATACTTCGACCCAGCCGCCTTCAACATCGTCCAGTTCGACCAGCGAGGTTGTGGTCAGTCCACGCCTTACGCTGAACTGGAGGAGAACAACACGCACGCCTCGGTGGCCGACCTGGAGGCCCTTCGCCAACACTTGGGCATCGAAACATGGCACGTCTTTGGCGGCTCGTGGGGCTCCACGCTGGCCCTCATCTACGCGCAGCATCATCCCAGCCGGGTGCGAAGCTTGGTCTTGCGTGGGATTTTCATGTGTCGCAGGTCAGAACTTCGTTGGTTTTACCAGGACGGAGCCAGCCACATTTTCCCCGATGCGTTTGCACCGTACCGCGATCACATCCCTGAGGCGGAACGCAGTGATTTGATTCGAGCGTATTATGCTCGCCTGACCAGCGACGACGTCGATGTTCGTCGTGCGGCCGCCAAGGAATGGACGCGCTGGGAAATGGCGACCAGTCGACTGTTTCCTGACCCGGAATACCTCGACAAAGCCGAGGATTTGGATTTCGCGGTGGCGTTTGCGCGCATTGAATGCCACTACTTCATCAACGCCATTTTCGTCGAGGANGCGTACATNCTCAATCACGTCGACGTCATTCAACACATCCCCACCGTCATCGTTCAGGGTCGGTACGACGTCGTTTGTCCACCTCGAAGCGCATGGGAACTTCATCAGGCTTTACCGCAGAGTCAACTCGTGATGGTGCCCGATGCGGGTCACTCCATGGGCGAGGTCAGCATCGCTCGAGAATTGGTCAGCGCCACCGACGCGCTTCGTTGATNNAAAAGAAGGCCAAGGCGAGCAAAATCGGTGCTCTTTGGAGCGTCGGCTTGATAGGGAGGAGTGAACTCGGTTGGGACGGAGGCTTGACCTCCGGGTGACGACATGACGGAAGGAACCATCACGCCTGAGGTCCAAATCAAGCAACTCGAGGAAGCCCTCGCCACCGAGACTGACCGTCTGCAGAAGTTGTTTGCAGCCTACGAAACGCAAGAGAAAGAACTCGTGGATGCGAAGGCCGAAATCGAAGTGTTGGAAAAGGAAATCATCGATCGNGAGATTGAGAAAGAATCGCTCGAATCCATCATCGCAGAAAAGGACGTNCGCGTTCGTGAACTTGAGATGAAGGCCACCAAGAACTCCAAGCGAGTCGAACACCTTGAACCCGAACTCGAGAAAATGGAAGAGAAGTACTCGAGAGAGAAAGANCGCCTTGGCAAGGTCTTCGGCATCGCTGAGGAGTTGGACAACGACCTCCGGTTGGCCGTGACCGAAATGAAGGCTCGAGACGACTGGTACGTGGACCACATGCAAATTTTTGAGGACCTGAACAAGGCCATCAANGAGCGCTACGAAATGATTGAGCGCGCCGTTGAATCCGAGCGTAAATCGCAACACATGTCCCGGGCGTTCACCGAGCGCGTGGAGGAGATGGTGCAAGCACGTTCCGAAGAGATGGCCCAAGAAGAGGCGGCGTCCGCTGAGGCGGAAGAAGCCACGGCCGCTGTTGAGGTCGTTGAGGAAGCTCCAGCCGAAGAAGCCCCCGTTGAGGATGAGCCTGCTGAGGCTGAACCCGAAGCAGAAGCTCCAGCCGAGGAAGAGGCGCCCGCTTCGTGGGGCGACAGTCAAGACCCCTGGGCCTCGGAGTAGGTGGTTGAATGGCCGGGTTGGCCCCCGGCGGGCACAGCCCCGTCCTGACGCTGTCCATGATGGGCGTCAGCGCTCTCATCATCGGCTCACTCATCAACCCGCTGGCAGGTTTGATCCCGTTGTTTGGCATGACGTGCCTGATGGGGGCCGTTTTCATGGGCTATTTTTGGCGTGACCCCGACCGACCCGTTCCTCGCCATGCGGGCGTGCTTGTCGCCCCGGCCGACGGGCACGTGATGTTCCTTCGAAGGGAGCGAGCCACGGGGCGGCGCCCGACCAAAGAGCAAGTGGAAACCGGTCACTGCGAAGTGGACGACCTCACCGGCGATTGGTTTCCACAACCCCTCGTCGACCCGCTGTCCTTTGCCACAGAGCAGCGTTTTGAGGCCGTTCCTGAAGGAGAAGAGCAAGCCACCGATGTGTGGCGGATGGCGGTGTTCATGTCGCCGCTCGACGTCCACGTGAATCGGGCACCTGCCGCCGGTCGCATTGAGCGCATTGAACATCGAACCGGTAAGGGGCGACGGCGCGGTCCGTTTCGCCCTGCTTTTTCCAAGGAGAGCGAACACAACGAGCGCGTTCGGTCCGTCCACCTGTTGGACGCAGGGTTGCGCATTGAAATCACTCAGATCTCCGGGGCGATGGCTCGGACGGTGATTCCCTACCTCTACGAGGGTGATACGGTCCGGCGTGGTCAGCGCATCGGCATGATTCGTCTGGGGTCGAGAGTGGACCTTCGCGTGCCTGCAGAGGCATACACTTCTTCAATCATCACGGCAGAGCACGGCCACAAGGAGCATCCGAAAGGCATGCACGTGCTGGCTGGAAGCACCGTTCTGTTTGAACCAAAAGCGGGGGAAGAGGAATGAGTTCTTGGCGTCGAACAGTCCCAGCCGTGATGTTGTTTTTCATCGCCAGCATGCCCGTGGTCTACTTCCAAGCCGGCAACCTCGTCTACACCCAAGCCGCTGCCACCAACCTCGAATGTTCGGGGCACTCTGAACGAAACTCACCCGGGGAATTCAGCGTCACGCTGTGGAACGAAGCCCTCGACGATGCGATGTTTGAGAAAAACGAAACCTTGGCCAGCAACCTTTCCCACCTGTGGTTCGAGTCATGGGACAACGCCACCATCGACGTTCCCGACGAAGACATCACCCTGGCNGCATGGGTGATGGAAGCCGATGCGTCTCGACCGTGGGTNATNTTAGTTCACGGCATCCGCTCGTGCAAAGCCAACCACGAGGTGCTGATTCCCGCTGCTATGCTCCATCAGGCCGAGTTNAACGTTGTCATCTTTGACATGCGNGACCACGGCAACAGCACGGTTGAGGACGGTTTGGTTTCCGCCGGGCAACGTGAGTACCGCGACGTGTTGGCCGTCTGGTCCTGGTTGCAGGACGAAAAGGGAGCGGACGCTTCNAACATCGGCCTGTACGGTGTTTCGTTGGGCGCAGGAACCGCNGCCATCGCTTTTGATCAGGAACCGCTCGTGCAGGCGTTGTTCCTCGAGTCCTCTTTCGCGTCGATGGACGACATCCTGAGAGAAGAACTCGCTTTTGCTGGCTTCCCGGCCTTCCTCAAGGACGCCGCCGTCTTTGCAGGTAAGGTCTCGAGTGGTGATAATTTGGTGGAGCACGAACCCTTGACCGCAGCCAAAAACATCGGCAACCGTTCAATGTTCATCACGCAATCCGAGGAAGACCTTCGCATCAAAATCCATCACAGCTACTCCCTCTGTGAGGTCGCTACGGCCAACGTTCAGGACGGCGGACTCGTCGAATGCTGGTTTGCCCCGTCGTCCGTTGCGCACGAGGACGAGGGCGTGCCNGGCATCCTCTCTCACGCGACNTTGATGCTGACGCAACCCGATGCGTACCGNGACCACCTCGTGGGNTTTTTTGAACAAAGCCTGACCTGANGCGGTGGTTTGAAACGGAAGATGCTGAGGGNCCCGTGCGGTGAAACCATGACCAAGGCCAACCCACTCCCGTTGCTCGGAAGCGGCGAAAAGGGCCTTCGCATTCATGATNTGGTGAAGGCGCCAGCCAACACGCCATGGGCCAAAGCCAAACAGCAGTCATGGGACGCCAGTGAACCGGCGACCGTTTACACGACCCCCGAGGTGCTGGCCGACGGAACCCCGTGCAGCGCAGTGACCGTCATTTTGCGAACCAAAGGGTGCCANTGGTGGTGGTCCTCGGGNTGCACTTTCTGCGGCTACTTCAACGACACACGGGACGACGTGACCAACGAGGACCTGCACGCTCAGTGGGCGGCGGCGAAGGCGAAATTTGACGACTTCAAGGACCAAGCGATGGTCAAGGTCTACACCTCCGGGAGCCTGTTGGAGGACAGAGAAATCCCCGTCGAATTCCAAGAGACCGTGCTTCGAGATTGCGCCGAGATGGGCAAGGAGCTCATCGTTGAGAGCCGTTGTGAACAACTCACCGAGAAAAAGCTCGCTTGGGCGACGTCCATCAACCCGGACTTCACGGTGGCGATTGGACTGGAGGCTTACGACGACGAAGTNTTGCGATTCCACGTCAACAAAGGCTTCACCACCAAATCGTGGGACCGGGCCGTTGAAAACCTGAAAAAATTCGATCTACGGATCAAGACCTACCTGATGTTCAAGCCGCCGTTCATGAACGAGGCGGATGCCTTGGATCACTGCGTGAAGTGGATTGCAGCGGTNGCCGAGCAATCCGACGAAATTTCCGTGAACCCGATGAACATTCAACGTGGAACGGTCATTGACCGTCTTCATCGCCACAACGANTACCGTCCACCTTGGCTGTGGTCGCTGGTCGACATGATTCGGCGTGCTCACCCCTTGATTCATCCTGAAGGCGGCATCAACGGTGATGACGATCAAGTCGCTCGCCTCATCGTTCACCCCACCGCCGGTGGAAAAATCCGAGGCTCCCACAACTGCGGCCAGTGCGACGCCGAGGTCGTGGCCGCCATCGAACGTTACGCCGTGTCGGGCAGTTTGCTGGAGTTTGACGGCTTGTCTTGTGCATGTCAAACGGTGTGGAACGCTGAAATCACGCTTGAGCGTCAACTTCCCGTTCCCCTCGGCCTCTCCAAACCTCGCCGAGGTTCAGCCGTGCACCGTCTTCGTTCCCCCTAAGCAGGGCCCTGCACAGCGTTTTTTGCTGTTTGGAAGTGGTGAATGTTTATCACCGCCCGTTCAGTGGAAGGCTTGACCCCTATGGGGTCAATTGAGGTGAACGCTCGTGACAAATTCCAGAGCCCTTCCCGACACGACCGTCGGGACGGGAGAACCCGCTGCCAGTCGAATTGTATTGACCCTGTTTTTTGTGGGCGTCCTCGGTCTNTACTCCTTGTTCTCGAACGTCTTTGGCTGGGACAACCTGCCGCTGTTGGGTGAACTCGTACCGCTGGTCCAAAACTTGGGCGGCAGCGGCATCTGGTACTACCTCATCGGCTTCCTGGTCGGTATCGGCGCCATCGTGGCAACCTTGGTGGGTGAGGTCCTCGCCGAGTGAAGGAGGTGTGATGCATGGAACTCATTTTCATCGCCGGTGGCGTCTTCCTCGTCCTTCTTTTGCTCTTGGCCCAAGCCCTCTCGAAAGGTGTGGGAACGGTCGGTGGGGCCCTCAAGCAGGTGGGTCTGTTCGTTTTGCAGAAGAACCCGCCCGGTTTGGTTGACATCTTCGATGACAAAGACGGAAGCGGCTCCCGGACGTGGATGAACTTCGGTATGCTCTGGCTCGTCTTTGCCACGCTCCTCGGTTTCCTCNTGGGCTGGCACACGTACGACCCGACNGCGTTGGACTCCTTGGCCAGCGTCGGATGGTCNTACGACGACGGTTCCTCGCTCCGAGAAGCCACGCTTAACTTCCTCACCATCGCCCTCCTGTACGGACTGGTGGGGAGCGGCATGGTTGCCACCGCCCGAAACGGCAGCGGCCGTCTGGCCAGCGAAGCCAACGCTTCGATGGTCGCTCTTCTGCTCACGGCGGTTTTGCTCGCCACGTACATCCTGCCGTTCATCTTCGGCTTCCTTGACGTTGACACTTCGGAAAACCCCATCCGCACCATCCTGTACAGCCTCGAAACCTTGGCCGTGGGTCTGCTGCTTGTTCCGGTGTTCATCAATCTCCTGATCACCGCTGCCAACCGAGGCGACCAAGAGCTCCAAACCAGTGTCTGGTTCCTTCTGATGGGCATCGCGGCCTACATCATTTCGATGCTCTACATGTTCTTCGGTGAACTTGCCGGAGCCACCCAAATGGTTTGGTTTGCAGAGCGCGTGGCGCACGGTTGGGTCCCACTGGCGCTGATGTTCTCCGTTGGCTACCACGTCGTTCCCATGGTCGCCAAGCAGCCCATTTGGTCCGGCTCGCTGCGCGGGGCCAGCATGTTCTTGCTGTTCATCACCATTCCACCGTTCTTCATGACCGATGCCTCGGCCAGCAACTTCGTCACCAACCTTGGCGCCATCTTGTTGACGCTTGGGGTTCTGCCCATCTTCGCCGCTTCCATCAACTTGCTCATGACGGCCAGTTCTGGGCTCAGTTCCGTGGTGAAGGAACCCGGCGCCATCGCCGCCACCATGGCGTTCCTCGCGCTCCCCTTCTTTGCCATCGGTGGCTACTTCACCGCCATGGACACCTTCGTGGGCACCGGAGAACTCGGCACGATGGCCGACATCGTTGACATGAACATGCTGTTCACCGTTGGCGGGCTTCTCGTCCTCGCAGGGGTGTTCACCAACTACCCCAACGCCATTGGGAAGCCGCTTGCAACCCCGTCCACCGCCACTTTGGCCACCTGGATGGTGCTCATCGGCGGTGTAACCTCGACCCTCACGTACCTCACCGGTGAATTCACGTTCAACGCTGTGGCCACTTCCGAAGTCGAAGACGTCGTGGCCAACAACGGCGGGTTCTACCTGACCGGTGCTGCGTTGTTCTACCTCGCCTCCATCGGCATCATCTTGTCCACCATGGTTGTGATCCGTACCGGCATCGCTTCCACCGGTCGTGCCATTGCGGTCACCGATGTTTCCGACGTGGCCTCCTACACCTTGACCTCGGGTTCCTCCACAACGATTCGAGACCTCATCGGTCGTGGCGTGGGGGTCGACACGGTCCTCGTGGTAAGCGAGACTGAAGCCAACGAAGGCGGTTCAACCGTCATCGCCGTTGACTCTGCTCTTCACAACGACGAAATCAAGGAATTCCCCACCACCGTTTCTTCGGTGATGGTCGAGTTTGTGCAGTACCTCACGAACACCCATCAATCGGTGTTTGAGTTGTTCCGAAGCATGGACCTGGACGANTCCGGGAAAATTGACAGCCGTGAATTCCTTGCCGCCCTTGAAGCCACGGAGGTCGAGGCCCTGTCTTCCATGGAAGCCGCTGAACTGGTCGAAAGCATGGATTTGGACGGTGATGGCGAACTCAACCTTCCCGAGCTGGACATCGCCATTGCACAAATCAAGCGAGACCACGACATCGTCGCCGCTGAAGAAGAGGAGTGAATCCGGTCAAGGGCGTGCTCAACGTGCGCATCGGTCTTGTCGGAAAGCCCAACGTCGGAAAGTCCACGTTCTTCAGTGCAGCCACNCTGGCTCAGGTTGACATTGCGAACTACCCGTTTTGTACCATTGACCCTAACGTCGGCGTTGCGTTTGTCGAAGCCCGTTTGGCCTGCCCCTGCAAGGACCTTCGAGCCAAGTTAGAGAGCGAGGGGCGGCTTGACGCACCCGNTCAAGACGACCCGAGGCAGGGAAGTTTGTGCGAGCCGAGAACCGGCACGTGCGTCGCCCACCGCCGAAGCGTTCCCGTCGCCCTCGTCGACGTGGCTGGACTGGTCCCCGGAGCGAGTGAGGGACGCGGTCGTGGAAATGCGTTTTTGGCCGACCTTGCCAACTGCGACGTGCTGATTCAAGTCGTGGATGCCGCCGGCTCCACGGACATTGAAGGGCAATTCACAGGTGCATCGACGGAGACGAAGGATGCGGTTGAATCCGTTCGTGCTGAAATTGAGTTCCTCGAACACGAACTGGATGCGTGGATCGGCGGTTTACTCGAGGACGGTTGGAATCGTGGCGTCCGACGGGTGCAAGCCGAGGGTGAGAAAGGGTTGACCTCGTTCATTCAAGAGCGGCTCAGTGGCTTGGGAGCCACGCCCGGCAAGGTGGCCCAAGGCATGATGAGGTTCAATGAACGTCATGCATCTGATGCTCAGCCATGGGACTGGGATGCATCTTCGCTTCATTTGTTGGGCGAGTGCATGCGAACACAACTCTTCCCCATCGTCTACGCAGCGAACAAAATGGACCTCGCCCCCGAAGGCGTCCTCGAGGCTTTTGCCGACCGGACGATGGTCGCCTGCATGGCCGACATGGAGTTGGCGTTGCGACGAGCGTCCTCGTCGGGACTCATCGAGTACACGAGCGGTCAGTCCACGTTCACCGTCCACCCTGAGGCGTCGCTTAACGACGCCCAACGCAAGGCATTGAATCACATGAACGACCAACTTCAGCGTGCGAGCGGGACCGGCCTTGCTCGTCTGATGGACGACGTTCTCTTCGACCAACTCGATCACATCGTGGTGTACCCCGTTCAAGACGAATCCCACTGGGTTGACGGGGACGGCCGTGTGCTTCCCGATGCCTTCGTTGTGCCGAGAGGTCTTCACGCCAAAGCCTTGGCCGGCCGTGTTCACACCGATTTGGAAACGGGATTCATTCGAGGCGTGGACGGCCGCACGCGGCGCGTGGTCGGAGCGGACCACGAGTTAAGCGATGGCGACGTTCTGAAGATTCACGCCAAATCGTGATCAGTGGCCTTTCGGTCGGTCGTAGGCCGGTGAAAGGCGAGACATATCGCCAGAATACTGACCGCCTCGATAGATGAAGAGGACCGGTGCAGCCAGTGTCAGTAGAATCAGCAGNATGAGGAAGAACAACCCCCACGGCTCAACATCCGAAAGGGTCGAACCCCACAGCACCCAGAGGAACGGCAGATAGAGAAAAATGCTGTAGCGGCGAGCAACGGTGGAGAAGCGTGCGCTTGCCGTGCTCTTCTCAAAGAGCACCGGGACCTCTTCTTTGGTCACCAGCCCGTGGTCCACACCGCACCGAACACAGACCTGCGTTTTCGGGCCGTTTCCGTGCAGGAAAAATTCACGTGGGTAGGTGCTCGCGCAGTGGCGACAGGTTGGCATGGTGGTCCCCATACGGACCCAACGGTTTGTGATTCTTCAACCATCCGATTGACTGGAAAGGAATTGGCTGATGAGGCGTTGCCCGTCCCGTGAACCGACGGACTCNGGGTGGAACTGAACGCCGTGGACGTTCCGTGTTGGATGACGAAGACCCATGACCAACCCCGTCTCTTGTTCCGTGGCGTTCACCAGGAGATGATGCTCGTTTCGTTTGGACGCCACCAGCGAGTTGTACCTCGTTAATTTCAGCGGACCCGATGCTGCGGGAAAGACGCCCGTTCCGTCGTGTTCAATGTCAACGGGGACCCCGTGAACCGGGCCACGCGGTGAGGGAACGATGGCCCATCCATCGGCAAGGGCCAGCGCCTGATGGCCCAAGCACACACCCAGCACCGGCATGGCCAATTGGCCTGCAAGGGCGTGGTGAGCCAGCGCCATCGTGAGCGCCGCATCGTTGGGGCGACCGGGGCCAGGGCCCAAAATCAGGTGGCTCGGCTGCAACCGTTCCAGCAGGTCGTGNAGCGCAACCGGGTCCAGCCAGCGTTCGCTTTGGGGCGATCGTCCCTTCAGCACGACCACGTCTCGACCGGTTTGGGCAACGGCATCGGCGATGTTCAGGGAGAACGAATCAAGGTTGTCCACGAACAGAACGCTACCGGCGGGGACGGCGTCCCCTTCCTGCTCAAGGTGCATGATGCGTCCACAGGTGCTGGCATTTGCTGGGCGGCTGGGGGGCTCCAGAGGGTGAATCCCCAACGCTCCGCTCGGGAGGGCCATGTGTTCGTTGCGCATCCATCCTGCGGCAATGCGAAGCGCAGCGCCCTTCCATGCCGCCTCTTCGACTTCCTTCCTCGGTTCGGAGGCGATGGTGATGCCGCCGCCCGCCCCCACCGTCGCTTGCCACCGCCCCGCTCTGAAGTGTGCCTCCAAGGTTCGAATCAAGATGTTCCAGGCGCCCTGACCGTCATGCACGTCCATGTAGCCGATGGATCCGGTCCAAAACGAACGAGGCCATTGCTCCAGTTCATCGATGACAGCGCACACCACCGTTCGAGGGCAGCCCGTGATGGAACCGCCCGGAAAGACAGCGTCCAGGGCATGGGCACCGGTGAGGTCCGGTTGAAGCGTCGCAGTGATGTGGCTGACCAAATGTTGGACGTTGGCGTAGGCTTCAACGTCAAACCTCGCCACACCGATGCTTCCCGGAACGGCGACTTGGGTGAGATCGTTCCGCATCAAATCCACCAGCATGCGATGCTCCGCCCGTTCCTTTTGATCGCCGTACATGGCGTCTCGCAACCTCGCCGCCTCCTCAGGCGTGGCCCCTTGCGGACAGGTCCCTTTGATGGGCGAGGTTTGGAGTTCGTCCCCTCGGAGCATGAGCAGTGACTCCGGTGAGGAGCTGGCCACGGCCAACCCCAGGTCTTCGGCGTGAACGTAGGCCGAGAACGGGGCGGGGTTCTCGCGCATCAGCCGTTGAAACACGGCGTACGGGTGGTCGATTTCACCCTGCCAGTGTTTGCCGATGTTCACCTGATACACCTGACCGTTCACGATGCCCTGACGAACGGCTTCGACGTTGTCGGCGTGGGTTTCGTCGGTGTGCGTAACGGCTTCCCTGTGCGGTTGAAGCGGCGGGACCTCAACCGTTCCGTCCGCCTTGACTGGCAGAGCGTCCGCTTTGGTGACCCAAGCATCGTCGTTTCCAAAGACGGCGCTTGATTCGTTGAGGTGGTCGACGACGACTCCGTTTTCGATGCACCACAACACCGCCAGCACGGTTCCTTCAGCGGGCGGGTGCTGAAGCCGAAGCGGCTGCGTCCACTGCACGAGGTCGTACGCCAGAGCACCCGACCAGAACGGGCGGGTGGGCAACGACGTGGAGTGTGGGTGGTTGAACGGTGCTGAATCGGTCGTGCTGCGGAGTTTGCTGAAGAGGTCGGCCAGTCCCGCTGCTCGAAGCGTGACATCGTGGTACCAAGAGCCGTGTTTCCATTCCTCCACTTCCGCTTGAAGCAAGGGGCTGTCCTCGACCAATCGGACGTCTCCCGTGAGGGGTTGATGCGGTTCCGCCGCCGGTAGAACGGTCCGGGCGGGTTGTCGCACCACCACGCGCTTGGTTGGTGGTCCGGCGACCAGCGACCAGCGGGCCAGATGGGAAACGGGTCCTCCGGACACCAACACAACACGGTCGGGTGAACCGAAGCGAAACGCCCCTTCTCCGAGAAGGTGGTTGGCCTCCAACGTCTCAACGATGGCCATCACGCGTTCCGACATGGTTTGGCCCCGGACGAGACCACGTTGCCTCCTCGGTAAAATGTTGGGACAGGAGCGCATGGCATGCTTTGGAGAGGGCTCTGGAATCGCCTAGCGCCGTACCGTCAAGGGAGGTCACGTGGCACACCCCCATACCGGTGCCGACCAGCACCAATTCTGCACAACGGGCCACCGTTCGTTCGTTCAACCGTCCCTTGACCACGGGAAGGCCAACGTCAGGCAACATGGACTGCAGTTGTTGAGCGACCACACCGTCCACTCCTCCGGCGCCAGGGGGTGCCATCCACACCGTTCCGTCTTCGTCCAGCAGCAGGGGTGTAGCACGATCGGCGTCAACGATGGCGAATTCGTGAACGAGGAGGGCTGCATCGCAACCTGCTTGTTCGGCGGTTTCTTTGGCCCGTTTGTACGCCTCCCAATCACCGTGTTTGGTGCCGTTGGTTCGGTCGTTCCAGCGCGGGGCGGTCACCGAGACGGCATCCACGTCCTCGTCCCGCACGCCGAGCTGGCGGACGGCCACCGTCCAGGCCGTGCCGTCGTACCCCACTCGAGCGAGGCGCCAACCGGTTCCACCGGGCGGGGCGACGTCCGGGTCCTCCTGCGGTAGGGTGAGACGGAGGCGACGCGCGTGTTCGTCCATTCGTCGTCGGTGATGCGGCCAATCAGCCACCTCNCCTTTCTCGTTGACCAGCACGGTGGTGAAGACCTCCGAGCGCGGTCCGGTTGACACCATGGCAGGGCCTCACAACAGGTCGTCAAGGAAGGAGGTGTCAATCTCCGGCATGCGCTGCGGTGCTGACGTGTCATCGAGCAGGCCGTCGAGCAACGCCGGGTCGACCTGCGGCTTCAGCACGGGTTGCGGTGCTTGGTAGGCGGGTCGCCCGTAATCGACGTTTTGAATTCGATCGGCTGCTGCGTAGATGTCGTTGGCCTGCTGCGTCGAAATGCCGGGCGGAGGTGCAGGCGCTGGCGGTGCAGGTGCGGCGGCGGGGGTGTCCCAACTGGCGTCTTGGATGCCCCACGTCGCTTCTTGCAACTCCCAGTTCTTGTCGCGGCGGTTGGCGCTTCCACGGGCGCGAACGACCAACACGAGCAAGACAATGACGACGAGGAACATGCCGGCAGCGATGAGGTTGGGCGTGGTCAAGAGGGACTCGAGGGTGAGTTGCCCGTCTTCGCTGATGNCGGTTTCGGAACCACCCGTCCCGTCGAGCGCGTTCAGTTTCACGGATTCCACCGTTGACTTGGCGACGGTGTCGTCGTACGCCACCACGCCGATGTAGTAGTCGGTGGCGTTGTTCAGTCCGTCAAATTCCTCGGTCGTGATGGTGAAGGAGTTTGCCGAAACCGTCTGCCCCACCATGTTNGCCTCGTCGGTTGAGGTGAACATGTCTTCGCTGATGTAGACGTGGTAGCCTCGAACGCTGGCGTCCATCGAATGTTCCCATTCGACGTAGACGTCNGTTCCATCGTCCCATTCGGCACTCACCTTGGCGATGTCGGGCAGATAGACACCCGGATCGCGGATGCCTTCGTCGGTCGAGGCCCCTGAAACCATCGTGAGCGTGTTGGTGTGGGCGTTGCCCGACGAGTCCATGACGACCACGGCGACCCAAATCTTCTGACCCGCAATCACGGGGACGTCGTCGGCCACATCGGTGATGACCAACGGCAGGGAGGGCGAGCGTTCCAGCGTGGCGATCTTCAGCGGGTCAGTGGCGAGGTCACCACCCTGNTGGCCCACCACGCCGCCGAAGTCGTAGGAAGCGGCGAAGACGTGGTAGGAGGCCACGTCATCGGCATCGGACAGCGCGAAGTCAAGGAGCAACGCTCGCCCGTCGTCGTTGGGTCGGTCGTTCAACCTCAAATCGGTCAGCCTTTCTGGGGCCGTGTTGTCGTTGATGTTGTCAATGGGCGTNACGGTGACTTGGGTGAGGTCGGTCAGGTGCACGTTGCCTCGCAGGTCATGGACGGTGACGGCCACAAAGAGTTCGATGTTGGCTTGGATAAAGGCGGGCACACCATCAACCAATTCACCGCCGTCCGGCACCATGAGGGCGGTGTCCAGCCTGAGTTCAATCGGGTTGGTTCGCTCGTCAATCCACTGTTTGTTGAAGGAGAAACAACCGCAGACNTCNGGGTTGGTACCAAAGGTCGCGTACGCTGCAGTGAGGTCTTGAACGGGGACGTTTGAAATCCAGACCGTGTANGTGGCAAAGTCCTCCACGGTCGATGGCTCCCACACCACNTCGATGGCGCTTCCATCATCGTCCGGGTGGTCAAAGGCCATCAACGAGGTGATACGAGGTGGTGTGGCGCCTTGACCCACAATGTTCTGCAGTGGCGCCGCAGCAACCAACATCACGTCGTCGGTGTTGCCGTTCAACCAAACATCGTAGGCCACCACGCCGACCGTGTAAACTTGACCGTCAATGAGCGGGATACCGTCCAGCGACGAGACGATGACGGAGGTTTCATCGCAGGGGTTGATGACGGCCGCCTGCGCAAATCCTTCCACGTTCGTGGTGGAGCCGTCGGACACCGTGTGGTCGCCTTGCTTCATGAAGAGGGTGTAAAAGGCGCAGTCGTCGGCTTCGCTGGCGTTCCACGACACGACCAATCGACCACCTTCGTCCTCGGGAACATCGGCCACGGCCGTGCCGATGACCGGGTCGGGCGCATCGTTGTCGTTGAGTTCACCGGTCGGCACCACGGGCCCCACGACCGTNACGTTGGAGAGGTTCTCCTGACCCGCTTCATCNACGCACGTGAATCCGATCCACACGGGAACGCCGGGTGTCTGTTTGATGACGGACTGGTTTCCTTCGTTGGGGGCGTAGGACGTGAACGGTGTCCGTCCCAAGGCGTCAACCATCGGTGTGGTTGAGACGTAGACGTTGGTGAACGCCAAGTCAAGGGCCGTGCACCGAGCCCATTCGAGTTGGACATCACCGTCGTCTCCGCTGCTGCCGAGGGCATTGGCGGTGGCCCATTGCGGTGCGCCAGGAATTTCATCGCTGGGCGATGCAGGACCGAACGGCGGCGAGACCTGGCCCCACCGTCCATCGGTGTACTCAACAACGGCCACAGCGTAGTAATCCGTTCCGTCAACGAGGGGAGCGCCGTTGGCGGTTTCGATGTCAGCGCTGAGGCGGCTGTGCAGGGAAACGGCTTTGTCGGGTGTTTGACCGAGCAGGTCGAGTTCGGTGGGCGGCGTGGTCCACGGTCCTTCGTTGACGAAAATGAGGTAGCGTGCGAAATCTTCGTCGTGCACAAGCGACCACGACGCCGTCAGGACGCCACCGCCGTCGTCGGGGCGGTCAACCAGCCCTTGCACGGCGACCGGTGTGTCGCTGCGAACGTAATCGTAGGTGAGTCGAACTTCGAGCGACCCGTTGGAAGGTGAGAAGAGTCGCAGCGCCACGTGGCGCGTGTTGTCGTAAAGTTGGCCGGTGTCAACGGCGTCCTGCAGGTTGCGTAGCAAAGCAGGGTCTTCGCTCAAGTTCAACGTGATATCGTACTCCAAGCCGACGGATTTTGCCCAGACGGCAGCCCCGGTGATCGGGGAGGTCATGACGACGGGTACGTTTTGGAAGAGCAGGCCGTGAACGCCGGGGGTTCCCTGGGTGGAGTCAAGGGCGTACGGTGCGGTGGGATCGACCAGCTCGATCTGCATGCCCAGATGGGTCATGTCGGAGATGTTCATGCCCCCACCGTTGCCCATGGCGCGAACCGTGAGCGGCAAAGCACGACGCATGGAGGTGGATTCAACCGGCGTGAACTGGCCGTTTCGCTCCCATCCCATCAAACCGTCCTCGGACAGCACCCAAACGTGGTTTGCGCCCAGCGTCCCTTCAATGGGGCCTTCAACTCGCAAGGGCGTGATGAAGGCGTGGTCGGGGGTCCGCGCTTCGGACAGCAGGACGTTGTTGCGAGAGCCCATGGAGAGGAGTTCATCACCGTCACTCACCATGCTGAAGATGGGGTACTGGCTTTGCACCAACCCGGTTCCGTCCTCGAAGTCTCCGCTGGAGGCGTTCCAGTGGGTCAACGGGCCGACATCNGTGGCCATGTGAATGCCCCACCAGTCAGCGGTCATGGCGGTGACGGTGTTGGAGGGCAACTGGTCGAAGCGGTGCGTTGAGATGACCTGTTGCGTTGACGGGCTGACCAGGCTCACGCCGGGCCGGTCTGCGCCGCGTCCGTCGTGACTCACGATGAGGGTCGAGGTGCCCGTGGCGTCCACCACCGAGGCCAGCCCCCAGGTCGATTGTCCCATGAGGCCGTTGCTGGTGGTCAGTGTCGACCCGCTCTGCGATGAGGGGTCCCATACAAAGAGACCGGCGGGCGTGGCCATGTACACCGTGTTGCCCACGGCGAGCACGTCTTCGACCACGTCGGTTGGCAGACCGTTGAACGTGGTGATGGAATCCATCCAGTCGTTGGTGGAATAGTTCCAGCGACCGATGCCTCCGTCAGTAGCGATGTAGAGAACACCGGTCGTTTCTGTGAAGCCGTTGACAATGTTCGAAGGCAGGCCCGAAATGAGGCGGCCGTTGCCGAATTGAGAGGTCAAGGGATTGAACATTTGAACGCCAGGTGGACTTCCACCATCGCCGGCGAGGCCGATCACGAGTTGGTTGTTGTACGTGTGCATCGTGTCGAATTTGCCGTGGAGCGAGCCGCCCACCGCGGAAATGGCGCGGGTGGTGGTGTCGAGTTTGAGCATGCCACCGGGGCTGGTGGCGATGAACAAGTCCGTGCCTTGGAGGTGGAAGTCGCTGGCGACCGTGTTGCCGGGCAGGGTCCAACCGTATTCCCACTCAAGCGTCCCGTTGGGCAGGAAGGTGCCTTGCAGCAAGCCCGTTCCTGTGCCACCAAAGTTTCCTGAGGTGGCGGACGAACCAGTTGAAGCCCACAGATGGGTGGCGTTGGCCACCATGGTAGGCACTTGGCCGCTGACCAATCCGGGCAGGTCGACCACCTTCTGCATGCCTGACGACGAGAGGGTCAAAACCTGACTGTAACCCGAAGAGCCGCCGGCTCGTCCAACGAGCCACGCCGATGAGCCGCTGAGCCACTGCAGGGAGGTCACAGCAGAACCTGCGCCCTGAANTTGGGCCTGGAGCGCCGTGGCCCCGTTGGACACGAGGGTGGAGTACCCGCCACCGATGAGGTTGGGGCCGGAGTTCCCGACGGCGTGGCCCACGATGAGTTGCGTTCCAGAATGCGAGAGGGCGTCGTACCACACCCGGTCGCTGGGGAGGTTGTGGCTGGAGGTGGTGAGGCTCGAGAGGAAGGCCGAGGTGGCGTAGCTGTACCGGCTGATGGGTTGGTTGTCGGCGTAGTAGCCAATGTAGAGCGTGTTCTGAGCATCGCACGTGACGGCCGCCGGCCCGGTGCCGCTCAGCACGCTGCTGTCAAAGCCCGAGGTGACCGTGGCGTTTTGCAGGTCAATGCGAGCGATGCCTCCGTTGTTGTTGTACATGGCNATGTTGAGCAGCCCGCCGCACATCTCCATGGAGATGGGGTAGCCGTCAGGGATGTTGTTGTTGGAGTCCGCCGGGTAGGACGTCCACGCACCTGCACCGTTGCGGTGAGAGATGATCCCCTCTCGGAATTGGCCGAAGTTGTTGAAGTCTGCACCGCCCACCACCAAGTGCGTGCCGTCGGTCCAGAGTTCGTAGAAAATGTCGCCGGCGTTGCTGGGCAGTCCGTTGCCAGCCTCCCAAGTGGTGTTCCACGTGTTGGTGTTCTCGTTGTATCGAGCGACACCGTCTTCGGTGGCAAACAGCGTTTCTCCGTTGTGCTCCACAATGCCACGGATGGGGAATTCAAAGTTCGTCCATGCGTTGACCAGGTTGCGGTTGCTGTCGTANAGTTCAAGTTTCAACTCGCCCCATGACACCCAGGTGTTCCCGTTGGAGGACTCGTAAGCGGTGACNCGGTCGATGGACCCGGTTGGCAGGATGTTGTCTTCCCACGCTGAGGTGACGGTGTTCCATCGAGCGATGCCGCCTGAGCCGTCGGCGTTCCACCACTGACCCGACACCACGCTGATCATGAGGGTGTCGCCCGAGAGTTCCATGCTGACAATGTCGCCGCCGTTTTGGCCCACTCGAGCACCGATGTCGAGGTTGCTCGGCGCCGTGAGGTTGGCGACATCGAGTCGACTGACTTCGTCGCTTGAAGTGCCCGAATGGTAGTAGAGAATGTTGTTGTGAATCATCATGTCTTGGGGTGCGCCGTCGGCGTTGTAGAGGCCGCTCGATCGCTCGATGTCGTACGCTTCTCCGCCGTTGGTCACGTTGATGAGTTGGAACCCGTCGTCGCCCCCAACCCACAGCAGGTTGGGGCGAATGTCGGCCACGAGGCCGGTCACGTCGTCGTTGCCGCCGTCGAGTACACCGTTGTCCTCGGTGAAGGGCACCAACCACTGGTTGGACGTGATGTTGTAGCGCAACACCCCCAACCCTTCGGTGCCGATGTAGGCGATGTCGCCCATGATCTCGACCACGGCGTTCCCCGTTTGGGTGCCTTGACCCCAGTTGTAGTCGTGCCGGAAATTGGATTTCGTGATGAGCCCTACGCCAGAGGTTGTTCCACCGTACACGTAGTCGCCGTCCACGCCAACGCTGTAGGTGGCCCAGTTGGGCATGCCGTCGTAGACGTTCTGACAGTCGTCAATGGCGAGCGAAGACAGGTCGTACTTGCATACGCCAATGTTGGTGCCGGCGTAGAGGTCAGCCCCGTCGATTTCGAAATCAAAGAACTGGTTGGGTCGAGTTTGCCAAGAGGAACCGCCTTGGCCGAAGGACGTGGCCGTCGTGCCGTCCCACTTTCGAGCACCTTGNTGGGTGCCGATGTAGAGGTCGGAACCGTCGGTCTCCAGTGCGTAAATCTGGTCGGAGGGGAGGACGCCGCCGCGATTGCCGGCGGTGATGGGGGCGAGGATCTCACCCGTGCTCATGTCCTTCCTGGCCACGCCGTACCCCTGAAGGCCGAGGTGAAGGACGTCNCCGACCATGGCGACGGGTGCGTTGTTGACCCCGTTGATGCCGGTGGAGCCCCANGGCTCAAGCCACGTGTCGTTGGTGATGTCGTAGCGCAACACACCTTCGTCTTCTGTGGCCACGTAGGCCGTGGTGTCCACAAGGGCCACGTCCCCAACAAAGGAAGTGGGCAAACCGTTGGTGGTGTCGTAGGAGGTGCAGGTTCGGGTGCTTCGATCAAAGTGAACAAACACCCCGCTGTCGAGGGACAACACGAGATCGTCTGCGTCGGCCGCCATGCTCAGGATGCTGGCCGAACTGGGGTAGCATCCAGCGGTCCCGTCAAAGGTTTGAATGCTGTTTCCGCTGGTGTCCATCTCTTCGACGAGCGGGTCGGCTTCAAAGCCAAGCAGGAGCGTGGATGCTCCTTGAGCGTTGGGCGCGGCNACGACGTGGTTCACGTTGTCCGAGACGGTCCACGGTGTGAGCCAGACCGAGTTGCTGATGTCGTAACGCAGCACTCGCATGGAGTCGTCTCCGGTGCCGAGGTAGAGCACGTTGTCGATTTCGACCAGCCCGGTCATGTCGTTCGTCGTCGGTGCGCTGGCCAGGAGCATCTCGCCTTCGATGAAAGGTGATTGGTTGGGGGAGAGGTGAATCAGGTTCCCGCTGCCGTCGTCGACGAGCAGGGCGTTGGTGGCGGGTGAGGCGCCGCCACTCGCAGGCCAACTGATGAGGGAAGCACCCTCGTTGGCCAAGCCCAAGGTGGCGAGGTCGTAGGTTGTGCTGAACACGCCGTTGGTGGTGTTGTAGGTGTGGAGGTCTTCTCCAGCGAGGATGTACAGGGTGGGCCCCACGCGCTCCACGCCGGCCACGGTGTCGCTCGAAAGCCAGTTGGCGGAGGTCCACGTTGAGAGCCAGAACCCGGCCACGTAGTCAAATCGGGCCAAGCCGTTGTCAGAGGAGCTCAACAGAAGCTGGTTTCCAGAGACGGTGATGCCGGTGATGCTGTCGGAGTGAAGGGTGTTGGCGGAGCTCCAGGTCGACAGGCCACTGGCGGTGGTGGTGTCGTAGCGCAGGACGCCCACGTCATCGATGGCAGCGTACACCACGCCGGCAACCTCAGCCATGGCCAGGGCCTCAGTGCCGCCGTCGGTGCTGGTCACGGAAGCCACGGAAATCCAACTCGAGCCGTCCCATTTGACGATACCAAGGCCGCTGGCAGCGTAGACTTCGCCGCTTCCGGTCATGATGAATCGGTCCACATCACCGTCGGCCAAGGCGGGTTGCTCGGAGCTGTCGCCAAGGGAGAGCGCTCGGAAGGTGCCGTCGCCCAGAAGCAAGTGAATCAATCCGCCGCCGGTGTCCATCACCATGTCCAACACACCACCTTCGTTTTCGAAATCATACACGTCGATGACGTGGGGGTTGTTGTTGGCGTGAAGGAGCATCAATTCGTCGTTGGCCGCCAGGTACAGCACGCCGTTGTCGGGGTTCACGGCCGTGGTACGGAGGTCGAATTCGTAGGGTGTCAACGAGACCAACGGGTCGGCAGGGGCGAGCACTTCGATGATCATCTGGGTCACTTCGGCGTCCGAGGGCAGGTCCCAGCCTGCGCCCGAGTTGCTGTTGGGGTTCAAGCGCCCGCTGTAGGTGCTCCCGGTCGTGAAACNGCNGGCNTCGCCCAGGGTGCCAAGGCCTCGCCAGTCGAGCACCGAGGTTCCGAGCCCTTCGATGACCAGTTGCGGTTCTTCAGCGGTCATCCCGTTTTGGCCACTCGCACGGACTTCGAACGTGACGTTGGAGAGGATGGCACCGGGCGCGAACGAAAGGTTCCAGTCGGCCGTGGCCCGCTGCCCGGTCTCNGGCACGGCGCCGACNGCGTCAAGGGTGACCCATCCGGTGTCGTTACTGCCTTCCAGCGGCCAGGTGACACCGCTGGGCTCAGCGTGGGCGGAGACCACGGGCGTCGTGAGCAACGGGCCCATGGACATGAGCACCATCAGGACCACCATGGACAGGGCCCGTGGTCGCTGGCTCCGTGAGGGAGAGGCGTGACGGCCCTGTTTCATGGGTTGAGGTGCATTTTTCCCGTATTTGAAAGGAAGCCCTTGCTGACCGAACAATGCTCNGCCGNTTTCCCGTTTTTCATGGTTGGGTTGAACGGCCAACATCGGGGAAATCTTTTCCTCGTGTTGCGGGCTTATTTCAGATGTGGGAGAACTGTTCTGGAGTCTGGAGGATGAGGACGGGGACGCCGCTAGCAGCGGCCCGTACGCNATGTCGGCCACGTCATCTCCGTCGCCTCAACGCGCCGAACACATCATCCACGGCTCACCGCTCTGGTTGATGGCCGGCATCGGGTTGTTCGGGAGCATGATGGTTTGGTCTCCCGATTGGGGTTGNTGGTTGACGCTGGCGGCCATCGGCCTTCCTCTGTACGGCGTTTTCGAATACATGAAAACCGTCATCGTTTCTTGGGACCAGGAGCAACGTCATGTTGAGGTCCATGAGGGGCCCCGATACAGCGAAGAACGCTGGTTGATGCTGGCCTACACGTCTGAGCCGGGCGACCAAGTCACCATCGAGAGCGAACCCACGTCAGGCAATTCCCTCGACGTTTTCGGCGCTCGAGACCATTGGTTGGTGGTTAAGCGAAAGGACGGCACCTTCGTTGCGTCATCAAAAGACACCGAGAACAGCCGTTATTTCGCAAAACGAATCAAGGATTGCCTCGACCTCCTTGGGCGACCCTAAGCACGGCGCTTCGCACGAGGTTGACGCTCTGAAAGTTCACCTGCACGGCTTCAACCTCGCACAACAATCAAACCCCGCCTCTCCGCCCTTTCGGTGGGGATCACCTTGTCCACGAGCAAAAAAGACGAGATGTTGCGCAAGGAGGCGCTTGAGTACCACGAGGCNGAGCCTCAAGGGAAAGATCAAGGTCGTGCCCACCAAACCACACGCNACNGCTCACGAANTGAGNCTGGCNTACTCNCCCGGNGTNGCNTNNCCGTGCCTTGAAATCGANGAGCGACCNGANGACGCNTACCGCTACACCTCCAAGGGNAANCTGGTNGCGGTCATCTCCAACGGNACGGCCGTNCTTGGNCTNGGNAACATTGGTGCNCTTGCCAGCAAACCGGTCATGGAAGGCAAGGGNNTNCTCCTGAAGACCTTCGCCGGCATCGACGTNTTNGANATNGANGTNGACACCGANGACCCCGAGGAATTCATCAACACCGTCGTGAACATNTCCAAGACNTTTGGNGGCATCAACCTNGAAGACATCAANGCNCCCGANTGCTTNGAAATCGAGCGNCGCATNTCNGAGGCCACCGACATTCCCGTCATGCANGACGACCAGCACGGCACNGCCATCATNTCCGCNGCNGCCCTNCTNAACGCNGCNGAACTNCANGGNAAGGCGCTGGCCGACCTCAAGGTCGTNGTCATNGGNGCNGGNGCNTCNGCCATCGCNTGTGCNAACCACTACGTNGCCGTNGGCGTNNCNATGNGCAACATCACGCTGGTGGACAGNCAGGGCATCATCACCAAAGCCCGNCTTGANGCNGGNGANNTNAACGANTACAAAGCGCCCTTNGCCCAAGANCGCCCCGCCGGGGATTTGGCGGATGCCCTCAACGGGGCTGACGTGATGCTCGGCCTGTCTCGCGGTGGTTTGGTCACCAAGGCCATGGTCGCCAGCATGGCCGAGAAACCCATCATCTTCGCTTTGGCCAATCCCACGCCAGAAATTCTTCCTGAAGAGGTGCTTGAGGTGCGTCAGGACGCCATCATCGCCACGGGGCGGTCGGATTACGCCAATCAGGTGAACAACGTGCTCGGGTTCCCTTACATCTTCCGCGGGGCCCTCGATGTTCGCGCACGCGACATCACGCAGAACATGAAAATGGCCGCCACCCGAGCCCTTGCGGCGCTTGCCAAGGAACCGGTTCCTGACTACATTTCAGCGGCGTACGACGGGGTGGTCATGCAGTACGGACCCGACTACATCATCCCCAAACCGTTTGACCGTCGTGTCTTGATATGGGAGGCCGCCGCCGTGGCGCAGGCCGCCGTGGACGAGGGCATCAGCGGGATTTCAGCCGAGGCGTTTGACATCAATCGCTACCGCGAGGAACTCGAGGCGAGGTTGGGGGAATCCTACTCCGTCATGCGACAAATGATCAATCAGGTCAAAGGCAGGGGCAAGCGGATCGTTTTCCCAGAGGGGGACAACGAATCGGTTCTCCGTGCGGCAGCTCAACTCGTCGAGCAACGCATTTGTTTCCCGATTTTGCTGGGGCCGGTTGACCGCATCAACCGGATGGTGGAGGAACTCGGGTTGAATTTTGACTACGAGGTGTACGACCCAAGGTACGATGAACGGCGGAAGGTCGAGTACGCCAACGCCTTCTTCAAGCGACGACAGCGCAAGGGCATCACGTGGCCCGATGCGGCGCGTCTGCTCAAAAGCCGGCCCTATTTCGCTGCACAAATGGTCCAATCGGGGGACGCCGATGGCTTCGTTGGCGGTGTGAGTCGAAATTACGCCGACGTGCTTCGTCCAACCTTGGAACTGATTGGAAAAGCCGACGACGCCCACTGCGTCATTGGCTGCTACATGATGAACGTCAAGGGACGGACGATTTTCCTCGCTGATGCGACCGTGAACGTTTACCCTGACAGTCGGACGCTCGCAGAGATCGCTGTTCAAACTGCGAAGGTGGCGCGACGGTTCGGCGTCGTGCCGCGGGTGGCCATGCTCTCCTTCTCCAATTTTGGTTCCACGCGTGCGCAGCGTACCGATCGCATCGAAGAAGCGGTCGTCATGGCCCGAACGCTGGACCCCACGTTGATGATCGACGGGCCCATGCAGAGCGACACAGCGCTCAATCCCGCCGTGCAGGAAGAATACCCGTTCATGCAGTTGGTCGGGCCGGCCAACGTCCTCATCTTACCCAACCTGGCCTCGGCCAACATCGCCTACAAACTCCTTGAGGAACTCGGCGATGCGGAGATGACGGGCCCCATCCTCGAAGGCATGGCTCACCCCGTTCAGCTCGTTGCGAGGCAAGACGGCGTTCGACACATCGTGAACATGGCCACCATTTGCACGGCGGACGCCATCCGCAAGGACAACTACTGGGAGACGCTGGTCGACCCACCGTCAACGTCCTCGTAGCGAAGCACGGGTCGACGAGGTCGCCAGATGGCACCGGTGAAGAACCCGGCGCACAAACCACCGAAGAGCAGGTTTAACCATCCCTCCGTGGCGTAATCACCCATGCCGCGAAGGACGGGGATGAGGAAGGAAGGAATCACGCCCAGCACCGTGGTCCAAAGGGCTTCGGAACGAATGTTTCGCCACACGTCGGTGGTGCTCGGGACCCGTTTGGCGGGTCCGCCACGAATCGGGACCAAGGCCAATCGGCCAACCACGCCGGGGAGCGGTCGGTCGCTTGGTACGCTGGCCACGGCCGTGATGTTCTCGTTGCGTGGATGAACAGCGATGGCGGCCATTTGGGAAGCCGCCGGTCCAAGCACTTCGTTGGGTCTCGGGCGACCGTCCATCATGGCGCCGCGATGGTTCGAGGCCGGTGCGTCTGCCAGACGCTCGGTGAGACCGCTGGGCAGTTCCACAACGCCCTGGTTCCTTGCGGCCAACCATTCAGCGTGCGTGAGGGCACGCAGTTCCCACGCACCGTTGAGGTCTGCCGTGGCGTCGGAAAACGCCTTTCCTCTCATGACCGTCTCGGCCAGTTCCATCAGATCGTACGACGTCAGCGTTTCCATGGGTGCCGTGTCGTTCTCATCACTCGGTTGGCCCATGGCGGCGGTCACGTCCGACCTTGAAAGGGGCGTTTTGAGGGTGTAGAAGGCTGGCGTTCTCGCTTCGTAGCACGGGCGCTGACTCGCATAGACCCACCCGCCCTTGGTCGTGCCAATCTCGGTGGTCGCGGCCTCAACCGGATGGAAGACGAGGCCGCCAAGGGTGATGCTCACGTCCATCCCTCAATTCAGTGTGGCTTCCATCCGGCGGTACCATGCCATGCCGTTGACGTGGTCGGTCAACTGCTCAAACTGCGGGTAGGGCGAAATCGATCGCATGTAGCCGAAGGCAGCAAAATCAACGAGGTCAGGGGAGGCGCCGCCAAAGAACGGTTCATCGCCGTGTTCGTCGGTGAACTCGGTGAGCAGATCGTGCCAGAGTTGCTTGGGTTTTCGTCCGTCTCGCTTCACGCGCTTTCGGGCGATGATGCCCCACATGATGGGGAAACCGGCCCAGGCGTAAAGGCGCTTGGAAATGAAGCCAAACTCCTCAATTTTCGAAATACGCGTGGTGGTTTTGAGCGCCGAGCCAAGACTCCCGTAGAGGATGGGAACCGTGGCTTTTGACAGATGCGTGTCAACCCAGGTCATCCATTCGTCTTGCCGCGCAGCGTCGCCTTGGGCGGCCATCTTTCCTTCGTTGTAGGTCTGGTCAATGTGGCGCAGGATGGGGGTTGAATCAACGTGGTGTTGGCCCTCTGCGTCGGTGAACACGGGCACCTTTCCCCAATCGCCAGCGAACGCCACGTCTTTCTTGATCCTCATGCCGTTGACGCCAGCGTAGTTCACGTCAACGTCGAGGTGTTCCAGCAGGCCGCGCACCTTCCAGCAGAACGGACAGGAGTAGAGAAGGTGCAACGTGGGGGTTTGACCCATGGACGAGCGTGAAGGACCGCCCCTCTTCAAGCCTCGTCCTCGCCTTCCATACCCGGTTTCCAACCTGCTTTCCAGAAGTCAAGGTCGTCCAACCAGCCCAACCATTCCTTGTCCGTGCAACTCAACAGGCGGAAGGCGCGACCCTCAAGCCCCTCCCTCAGCGAGGGGGCCATATCACCTCGGTCCATGGCTTCCTTCCACTCCACTTGCATGTGGCGGATTTGCCGACGGGCTTCCTCGGGCTGGTCGAAATTCATCTCGCACGCATCCCGCAATTCAGCCAGCCATGTCCGCGTGTCCTTGAGGATCGGGTCGTTGGTGTCGGAACGAGCCCGGGCTTTCTTTCGAAACGGCCACCATCCCATGCGACGGGTCGGGTGGTTTGGTTCATGGTCTTGTTCCTCCGCCAACGATTTCAACGGGCAACTTCTCGCCACACCTGCATGGGCCGATTGACCGTTCACACCCACGGTGCGCCGAAAAACAAGGCCATGATGCGCTTGGTTGAGACGTACGGCGAGCGCATCGAAGGGAGGGGGGTCACGGTTGAGCATCACGCCGACAAACTCAGCGCCGATGCCTACGTCGACCGCCTGCTCTCAAAAAAGGGGACGCTGGTGCTGTTGGACGAAGGCGGTGTTCAGGAGGATTCGTTGACGTTCGCCCGTCGATTCGACGCTTGGCAACTCTCGTCGCAAAGCGTTCACCTCGCCATCGGTCCCGCTGAGGGATGGCCGGTGCACCCAGGGTTGGACGCCGTATTGCGTCTTTCACTGTCGAGCATGACCTTCCCGCACGAACTGGCTGCTGTTATGCTCGTTGAGCAACTCTACCGCGCGACCGAACTCCAGCGCGGCTCGGGGTATCACAAAGCATGAAAGCAGGGCGACTCGGAGGCGAAATCGATGACCACCATGTTCCTCGACGAATCCACGGGCAAAGTGCTCGTATTGGTCGTGCTGGCAGCGGTTTCACTCACCCTCATCGCCGGAAGCCGCCACCAGCCCTTCCCAGAAATCTCGGGACGGTTCGGGTGGGTCATGCTCTCGCTGACGGGCCTGTTGGCCTTGGGAGAAACGGCGCCACGCCCCATGTCGCTGACGCTGCTTCTCGTGGTGGTGTTGGGCTCAGGAAGCTACGGCGTGTTGGTCGGGGTGCATCACATGGTACGAACCCGGCGCGACGTCTTCATTGCGCCCATGTCCGGCTTCGTGTTTTGCACCGGAGCGGGCGGCCTCATGGTGATGACGTGGCCCGACCTCAACACTCTGGAACAGTGGTCCGGTTTTTTGCTCTTGGTGGCGTTGGCGGGCGGGCAAACGTGGATGGTGTTTCGCGGCTTGCTCATCGGTCGCCTCCCTCTGGCGTGGAGTCAGGCCGGCATGGTTGCTCTTCAGCGAAGGCAACTCCACGGGCCGCACGGGGCCATTTCGTGCTTTGAGCGCGGTTGGGACGCCGATGAAGAGCACCTGAACCCCATGGCGTACGTCGCTTTGCATCGCATTCACCTTTTCCTCGAGGACGAGCGTGCCGCCAAGCGATGGCTGGAGGCGTTTGAGGACGCCGGGGGGGTTGAATCGGTGGCCCCCGAGTGGATTTCTGCGATTCACGACGGGTTGGTTGCCATGGGGGCTGAACCTGCTCTCTTTCCTGAAAAAGACGCCACGGAAGAAGCATGAGCCTGATGTTTTGCGGCGAGATATGAAACAAAACAAACGAGCACTTATATCCTTCAAGGTCGATTTTAGACCATGAAACAACTCGAAAGAGCGCCGGATGACTGGCCACTTGGCAACATCCTCTGGTTCGCCGTTTTGATTTGGTTTTCCTCAAGCCTGCTCTCGCAGAGCGCCTACATGGCGATTCACGGGCTCCCCTACGACGCCGTCTCGATGTTGAAATCGCTCGGACCGGTGTACTACCTGGTGGTGGTGCTGGAGATCACCCTCTGGCTTGGCTTGCTGTCCATGGGCTGGACCAAGCTGGTGCGCGCCCGTCGGGCGGCCGACAGCAACACCCCGGCTGTTGCGAGCGCTTGAAGGCTCGGATGTCCGATTTTGGCCCAAAAACAGGGATTGCTCATCTTGGCCTTCCGATGACTACAAGAAGCGTCAAGTCAAGGAGTAGCCGTGTCTACACCTGAGGACGAACCGTTCTATTCCGGGCTACCCATGCCGCTGGAGGACCTTTCCCCCGAAGCTGCCCTCCCCTATCCGCTGCCTGAAGGTGCCCGTGTGGTGACCATCGAAGAGGCTCGAGCATCGCTGCCGGAGGCCCAGAACGTCCTGATGGTGCTGCAGGCTATGAGCGACGAGGCTCACGACTTGACCAATGAACTGGAACTGCTCCTCGACCGCTATACCATGACTCATCCACACGTCCTCGAGGTGGCTGAGCATCTTGGAAGCCTCGTCACGCAGTGGCAGGGGAACGTTGCTCGGTTGGAGGGCATCGGGGCTCGTATCGTGTCCATGGACCCCGGGCGACTGGAATGGTACGGCGTGGTGGACCATCGCATGGCGTTGTTTTCATGGGCCGTTGGTGAGGCTGACATCGAGTGGTATTACCGCATGGAGGAAGGTTTCCCCTCCCGCAAACCCCTCATAGAAGCATGACGTGGCGTGGGTGAGGCGCACCCATGGTCAACATCAATCGCGTGTACACCGGCGGCGGCGACGGCGGCGAATCGTCGCTTGTTGACGGATCACGGCGGAAGAAATCGGACGTTCGCTTTGACGTGGTTGGTGTTTGCGACGAAGTCAACAGTTGGCTGGGCATGGTGCTTGCAGAACTCCATCGGCTTCCCGACCACGAGGACGGCGGCGAGCGAACGAACGTCCAACGCGTTCAAACCGTGCTCAACGAAGCCCTCGTCCGGGTCCAGAACGAACTCTTCGACTTGGGTGCCGAGCTTGCTTGCCCTCCAGCCACCCTTCCGGAGTACATGGTGCTCCTCTCGCAGGAACAAACCGACGTGCTGATGGCAGAGATGGATGCATGGTTGGCCTCGCTTCCGCCGCTGACCAGTTTCATCCTTCCCGCTGGGTCGCCGCCCGTGGCGAACATGCAGGTCACCCGGACCGTCGTTCGCCGGTTGGAGCGCGCCATCGTTCGACTCGTTGACCACGAGGGTGAGGACGCGGTTCGACCGCTCGTTCTGGTCTACGTCAATCGCCTGTCGGACTGGTTCTTTGTCATGGGACGCTGGGTCAGCATGATGCTCAACGAACCGGAAGCGTTGTGGGTGCCGCTGGGCAAGCGACCCGCCGAAAAGGGCATTGCGCACCGTGTTGACCAGATGCGAGCCAACGACGAGGACATCGATGCGTTGTGATCATTGCGTGCCGTAAAGCTCCACGAACCNTTGGGCCAGCCGAACCACGCTCCGAGTTTCATCGTGGGTGATGGTTTCCAGCGCTTGGTCCCAATCGAGCCAGAGGTACCCACGATGTTCGTGGGACAGATTCACTTCCATGGTCTCGGTTTCCGCCACGTACCAGTAGACTTCCTTGGTCTTCCGCTTTCCCTTGTGGCGAAAGCCGTATTCACTTCGCTCTTCGAAGCCGTTGAGCACGGTCACGTCGCTGATGCCGGTTTCCTCCGCTAGCTCCCTGCGCATGGTGGCCACGCGGTCGCTGTCGTCATCTTCGACGTGACCCTTGGGAAGGTCCCAATGGCCCTGCGGGTATTGAAGCAACAACACCGCTCCATAGTTGACCAGCACCACGCCGCACGAGGTCTCCATGTGACGGCCTCAAGGCTTCTCATTCATGGTCATAACGGGTGGTAAGCACCCAACCTTGATGGACATGGGGCAGTGCCGTTTGAGCATGGGCATCGTTCCTTTGCGACGGGAAGAGGTGCCCCCTTACACCCGCATTCTGGCGGACTCTGACATGGACGGCTTGTTCGGAGCGGCCGTGCTGAAGGCTTTCCGCCCGGAGGCCACGGTGATGTTCTCGCACGCCGCCGCCCTGCGGGGTGGCTTGGACGACGAGCACATCGATCGNAACACGGTGTTGGTCGATCTTCCGTTTCACCCCTCTTGCGGCTGGTACGTCGATCACCACTTGACGAACCGGCCGGACCAGCAGGAGGCCGCAGCCTTTGCCGCCGGGGGAGGAACACAACATTGGGAGTCGACCCCGTCCGCTGCCCGTTTGGCCTATGAATTGCTGGCCGAGATCACCGAGATGGAGCACTTGACACCGATGATGCCGGTTGTTGACGCGCTGGATTCGGGGGGCATCAGCAAGGAAACCTTTCTCGAGGACGGCCCGCTGCTGCAACTGTCCCGTACCTGCACTTCCCGAGACCCGGTCTACATGCAGCACCTCGTCGATCTGCTCGCCGGTGGCGCTGACTTCGAGGCCTTGATGGCGGACCCGGTTGTCAGCGAGCGATGCCAACGCGTCAAGGATGAGCGAGCCGCCGTTCAACGTCATGTTGAGGCCAACACCACCATCGTGGACCGTCTTGCTGTTTGCCGAATGGATGAATCGGGGTTTCGCAGCAACGGGTACCTTGTCACCGCTTGGGCGGGGGACCGTGCCGATGCCTGTTGCATCGTTCACGGCTACGCTGATGGGGACCTGAGCGACGCCGACCGTCCTCCACTGTCAGCCAGTTTCTACGCCAACTCCTTCCTTCCCGGCGGCCAAGGGCGGTACGATTTGTCCCGTATGGCCACNGCGCTCGATTCGACCGGTGGCGGGCACGTCAATGCGTGCGGTTGCCGTGTTCAACCACCGGGCTTGGACGCCAACATGGAGCACTGGCTTGACATGTGGGCCAATCGAGAGACGGTGCTGAGGATCTGAATCAGAACTTTCGTGTCATCGTGATGTTGGTNGAGTTTTCAATATCGATCTCTTCATCCACTTCTTCAGGGGCCTCAACGGCCTCAACCGGGGCGTCCTTGAGGCGCTTCACGGTCGCTTTGAGCACTTCAAATTCGATTTCGAGGTCCTCCAGCGCATCTCGGGTTTCCTCGATGTGCTTCTCAACGCGAGCCAACACTTTGTTGACTTTCTTGAGGGTGCGGTTTTGCCGTACCATGAGGGTCCGTCTCGCTGTCCTGTTTTGAAGGTTCTCCACCGGAAACGGAGGTCATTCCTGCTCGAAANCGGCCTGTTCCGGGGCGATTTCAATGGGGGTCGGCGGTGCCGCCTCGTCGTCCAACGGGCGAGCCGTTTCGACGTGCGATGAGCCACGCAGGAAGGAAGGCGCCCACCAGTTCCACTTCCCCATCAGTCGCATGGTGGACGGAACCACCAGCGCTCTGACCAGCGTCGCATCGATGAAGATGGCCAGGGCCAAACCGAGACCGATTTGCTTGAGGATGATGACCGATGAAAGGCCAAAGGCACTGAAGACCACGACCATGATGGCCGCTGCTCCGGTGATGAGGCCGCCGGTTTTCTGCAGACCGTTGGCCACCGCCAGGGTGTTGTCGCCGGTTCGTTCCCATTCTTCNTGGATGCGCGAGAGCATCAGCACCTCGTAATCCATGGAGAGGCCAAACACGATGCAGAACATGATGACAGGGTTACCCGAGTCGATGGGCTGGGGCGTGAAATTGAGGAGTTCGGCCCCGTATCCCCACTGGAAGACCCACACCAGCATCCCGAAGGAGGCGGAGATGGAGAGGATGTTCATGGCGATGGCCTTGACCGGGATGATGACGGACCGAACCTGCATGAAGATGAGGCAGGTCGTCGCGATGAGAATGAACGCCAGCGCACGAGGGAGGTTGTCAGCGATGGCCTTGAGGTTGTCCGCGTTGTAGGCGGCGAAGCCCGCCACGAGCAGGCGGTCGTTTTCACCCGTGAATTCGCCCAGGAACGTGTCGCGGTCGCCGCGGATTTCTTCGACGACTTCTCTTGAATCCACGTTGGTCTGAGCGCCTTTGAGTTGGACCGACATCATCGTGGCGTTGGTGCCGACAAAGGCTTCACGAAGGCTCTCCCGCAAGGCGACCTGCTCTGACGTCAGGAATTCGTCGGGCGCCGCCCAATACTGCACCACGTCGTCCGCGCTCATTTCCGGGGAGGGCAGGCCGATGCCGATGCCACCTGCCACCCTCGCATCGCTGAGAAGTTCGATGAGGTAAGCGTGTTGAACCCTCAAGTTGACTTCGCTGAGCGGGTCGGCACCGTCCGTGTCGATCACGAGGAAGATGGAATTGGCGGCCTGATCGGGCCACTGTTCGTCGATGAGTTCCATGCCAAGCCGTGATTCGTCATCGGGNGGCAACGCCTTCCACGACGAAAGGGAAAACTCAGCGTAGGCAAACGGCAACCCCGCACCGACCAGCAAAACCAGCGTGGGAATGAGAACGGCCCAAGGTCGGTCCATCACTCGCTTGGCGATGCGAGCCCACATGCCGTCGTCCTTGGCCGACATGTCGAGGGCGTAGGGAATTTTCAGGCTGTTCACCCTCGGCCCCAACCACGCCATCACGGCGGGTAACACGATGGTGGAGTAGACCATGGCGATGGTGACGGCGATCGTGCCGCCGATGCCCAACGAAGGCAGNGAAGTGTTGGTGAAAAACAACATCCCCATGAGGCCGATGGCGACGGTGATGCCGGAGTAGAACACCGCTTTTCCTGCGGTTGCACAACTCATCGCGGTCGCCGTACGCACGTCGTGCCCGCGACCCAGTTCCTCTCGGAAGCGATTGACGAGGAAGAGCGAGTAGTCGATGGAAACACCGATGCCAATGAGCGAGATGATGTTGGTCGCGTAGACGGTGACGTCGGTGANGTTGGACAGCCANATGGTCATGCCGATGGCGGCCAGCACCGTGCCGACACCCACGCCCACCGGCAGCAGGGCGGCGATGAGGGAACCGAAAACGATGCCCAAGATCAAAACCGAGAGCGGGCCCGAGACCAGTTCGGCCTTGATGAGATCGTTCTTGATTCGGTCGTCAAAGGTCCAGTCAACGGCGATGCCATCGGTCATCCAACCCTCAAATCCGCTGGCCAAATTCACGGTGTCGTGAAGGTCGTTCATGATGGCTTTCGCCTCTTTCCGGTTGGTGCTGAAGACCACTTTGTTGATGGCGTATTGACCGTNNTCATCGCTGGCGANGACGTCGTCGCGGTCCACTTCTGCCGCCTCCCACGAATACTCGATGGAAACGTCCGGATGGGCGCTAAAGTCAGCAAGCGCCTCTTCCACGGCGGTGCGCCACGCTTCGCTGCTGTCGTTCAACTCGGGGTGGTACACCAGATAACGAAAGGAGGGTCCGCCACCGTCGTCTTCGGATGAGAACCGGTCTGAAATGAGCCGACCGGCGTTAACGGATTCAACGTCGTCTTCCCCGAAGCCTTCCGCCCAGTCGGCTCCCATGGTGATGAGGCCGGTCATGAGCAGGCAGGAGACCAACCCGAACGCCATCATGGCGCCTTTTCGGTCGTGGATGAACAATCCGAGTTTGTAGAACGCTCTGTCCTTGAGCATCTCGGGGTCGGTTGCGCCCTCCATGTTCTTCTCGCAAAAAAATGTGGTATTTGAATCGGCGTCATGGGACCTCGGTCGATACCGCTCTGCATCAGCAAAACACCTGACCAACGTGAACGTAGCGGGGGTCTCCAATCGTCTCCAAATTTCTGGGCTTAACCGAGGACGTCGAAGGTGTAGATGAAGCCGAGAAAGGCGTGAATGAACACCAGGTAGATGATCAGGTCAGCCGCTCGTCCGTGCTTGACCTTCGTCGTGGTGAACGATTCACCCGCTTGCCGCTGCGCCCGTGCCTGTTTTCCGAGGCGCGTCATGAACACCATCAGACCAAAGCCAACGGGGCCCATGAAGCCGTGGAGTGATTGCGGCACCATCGCCGCAAGCACGTTTTCCCCCTCGTACCAGCCGGTGAAGGCTCGGGCAAAAAAGGCCACGAGAATGACCAGACCCGTGGCCCAGAGCAGGCGCTCGCCGTTGGTTTCGTGGCGGGCGAGATGAAGGGCTCGCTCCTCACCCTTCAGTTCGTACGATTTCTTGCGCCAAGCGTACTGCCACCAAATCCAAACCACCAAACCGCTCGCCAAAAGGGGGTGGAGCAACAGGGCAACGGTGGTGATGACGTCCATCCTTTCTCGTTCTTGGGAGGCGCCTTTGGTTCAAGGAAGTATGCTTTCGTGTACCGAATCGGGCAAATGCAGCCATCGGTGGGTTGAAAGGGCGCTTGCCGTGGCAAGAAGCGAGGGGATGAAAGGTTGGACGAGTCCTACATGGAAACCTGTCTCAAGGCAGCGTTTTCAAAACCCAAGTCGGGTGCTGTACGGGTTTCCATCATGAACCGTGAATCGGCATGGAAAATGCTCGACAAACCCCTTCGGGCCCACTTGGTCATCGCTGCGCACGAGCAGGAACCGCCCGCCACGGACGACGAGGACGACGCCTCGCCACGGCGCCCCGCCATGAATCGGCCTCGCGGGCGAATGCGCCGGTCGGGCCGAGCGACCGCCGGGCCCGCTCACATGTCGTGGCTTCACACGCCTCAGGACGTCATCGATGCGTCCCCCTACACGACCGCTTACCAGCTCGCCACGCTCCTCGTTCACAAACAGATGGATGCTGACCATTGGGACGAAGCATGGAACGCCCACGAAAACCTCCTTCGTGAAACCTGCATGGTTGAAGGCGTTCATCCCGTGTGGCACACCATCGCTGAAAAAACGCCATTGCTCGGCCAATTCCTTGCCTTTCCCAAAGCAAAGATCACCAAGGCGAAGGCCGCCAGCAAAATCGGTACGGACTTCTTCTGGGTTGACCCGCGCAACAAAGACGAGGTCCTGACCGTTTTGAAACTGGCCGGTGCGGGCGTGGACGACCCCGACGTCAAGGTCGCCCTGCAAAAAGCCACCAACCAAATCTCTGGGGGACGGAAACTCGACCTGGAACCGCCGCTTGACGACCTCTCCGACGCCATGGCTTTCATCACCGTCATCCTCGCTCTCTACGGCGACCATGAGGTCCCCAGCAAGGCCCTGAAAGCCTGCAAGAAGGCCGACGAGGAACTCGCCGGCGCGCTCGAAGCGTTCCACCGTGTCTCGCAGGGCACCGTGGAAAATTGGGACGACGTCATGGCCCTCGACCGAGAGGATTCGCTCACCACGGCCCGTCGCACCCTCGCATGGCAGCATGCACCCGCTGAGGCGGAGGCCTGCACGTCCGAGCAACTCGACCAAGGTCTCCGTCTTCTGGAGGCTGCGAACATTCACGAGGGTCGAGATCGTTTGACATGGTGGCGACTCAACGCCCTGCTGCGTGAGGGCAAGAAAGACGAAGCAATGGACGTGCTGGACAAGCGCCGTTTGGATGCGAACTCCGACGTGACCGAACTGCTTCCTCTCGTGGTCTCCTTGGACAGTGAGCGGGCCAACGACTGGCTGATGCGCTTCATGGACGCCGTTGACGAGCAAGCCCTCCTCCACGTCCTCCGAACCGAAGAATTGGGGGGGGCCCTCCGTTTGAAGGCCGCCCAGCGTTTGTGCGACCAGCGAGGACCGATGTGGGACGAAGGTCGCAGCCTCGCCATCGTGTTGATGCTGGAAGCCCTGGACATCCATCGGTTGGCGACGGTTTTTGCTTCGGACAGCATGCTGCCGTTGACCCACCCGTACGTCGCTTTGCTCGTCAGCCACGTGGCGCCGGCCACGGTGGAAGCCAACCTGCGAGCGCCGATTGTCGCCGCTCGAAGCCAAGCGCTCCAGTCCATTCACGGCGCCGAGGTCCCTGAAGTGCTGTCCCCGCTNGCCGAACATCTTCTGCTGCTGATGGAAGGGATCTACAAGGACACGCCCGACGTTGTCAACAAACTGAACGCTGCGGCCGTCAAAGCCTTCTCTCCCATCAGCCGAGCCCTGGCCGAGGAAGGCGTGGTGAGCGCCACGCACATTCGAAAGATGGGGAGCAGCCTTGACGACCTTGACCTCTCGCCCATCGAACGTCGGCTGTTTGATGTCATGCTCCTGACCCTCACCATGAACCGTCACCTGCAGGCTTACAACATCGGCATGGCAAAGCCAAGCGACGCCGAAGAACTCGACCAAATGCTCACCAACCCGGTCCTGCCTCTGCGTCTCATCAAGTCCTACTCCGTGCTCATGGTGGAGCACGATCTTGGCCTGACCAACCTTGTTTCTTGGTACCAGAAGAACGACCCCCTTTCGCCGTGGGCACCCCTCGCACGGGCCGCTCTGTTTGCTGCGCAAGGTGACGAGTTGAATTCCGCCCGAGAGTATTCTCGGGCTGCCGAATTGTTCACCAAGCAGCGCAAGACGGACACCTCGTCGAGTGAAGGGGACACGGACGACAACGACTTCGCTTTGGCGCTTCCGTTGACGCTCTACCGAAAGTCGTTGATTCACTACGCCCACGCGACCTCGTGGGCCGAGGCGGTGGACCTCCTCGAGCGGGTACCGTCGTTGAAAACCGCCATCACGGAGCGTTTCAAGCTCTACCTGCGNGTTTGTCATCTCGCCGGGTCCGACACCAACGCCGCTGCCCGTTTGATTCGGCAGCACGTGCAACAACGCATCACGGTCATGGAAGAGGACGTGGAGGGGAACCCGGTCGAGCGGACCCGAACGACCTACAACGAAGAGGAACTCGACCTGCTGCGAAACTACCCGTTCGAACAGGCTCATCTGTTGCCGCCCGATCCGTTCCTCGGGCGCGTCACGGCAGCTTCAACCCACATCAGTCGAGACTTGCGCCGCTCAAGAACGCAGTTCGAACACCAGTTCCGCCAAGCCATGCAGGGGGCCTCGCCTTCGATGGAGGAGATTTACGACATCGCCAAGAACGCTGCCGAGGAAGGTGCCTTTGAGGGACTGATGTACCTCGAGCGAGCGCAGAATTCAGCGAAGTTTTCCATTACCGCACGCAACCGGTTGGCCGGGGTTGAGCAGGCGCTCTTTTCNCAGTACAAAGAGGACATTCCAACCTCGAAGCGNCGCTTCCTGCACAACCTTTCGCTTTCACCGCTCGTCATTGTGGACACGAACGTCCTCGTTGACGCCCTGGTGGAAAAAATGTACCAGCGGATGGATCTGGTGTTTGAAACCAACCTGAACATCATCGGATCGAACCGCTTCCACCGGAACCTGCTCCATCACGCCAAAGCCAAGCGGCTGAAGATGATGGTCCCCAGCGATGTCCGGGGCGAACTCAAGCAATTCGCCAAAGACCAGCGACTTATGCCACGCTTCCGAAGCGCCATGGTGGACGCTGAAAAGCTGGAAGAAACGTTGAGCGAGGACGTCATGATGGGCTTGGTCGACGATGTCCTGCAGGACTACAACACCTGGTCGCCAAGTGCCGAGATGCTGGAGAACGTTCCAGCATCCTCGGACGCCCTCAATGCGTTCCTCCTCCGCCACAGTGATGTCTTCGAGGAGTTGACGGAACTCAAAGGCTACCGGGGCATAACCTATCGCACCGAACTTGAGGGCCGGGCCATTTACCCCGAGACCACCGATCTTGACATCTATCGTCTCGCCACCCACCTNGCATCGCTTGCGCTGCCCGACATCGGTGCCGTGCTGGTCGCCACGATGGACGGTGATTTCACCCTGGTCGATCGCGCCATCGAAGAGCGGTTTGGCTTCAGCATCGCAAAGAACAACCGTTCCCTCAAGCCCTGGCTGAAAAGCCAGAACGCATGACGGGGGCGTCTTCCAACGGTGAACCGGTTCAATCGCTGGTGATCCAGTTCAAGATTTGATTGTATTTTGAATCGCTCTGGTACGGCGGGTGATGGTCAGCCGTCGGGCTGTGGATTTGGGTGCAGTCGGAAAACCGCTGGGCCAAGGCGGGCGACATGTCTTTGAACGCGTCATCGTTTTCGCCGGAGAACACCATGGCGGGCGTTGAGAACGGTGCCGCTTCGTCAACGGTGTCCATCAACCCTTCATGCGTTGTCGGTAAGTAGCCGTTGTACATCAGCACCTTGTCGAACGTGTTCTCGGTGTTGGCGAGGTAGACGGGGATCATGGCTGCGCCCTGTGAGTACCCGAGAATGGCATGGAAGGGCCCTTGGTCTTCGACGATTTGGTCGAGGTAAGCGATGGAGGCGTCAGCCCAATCGCGGTCGGTGGTGGGTTGGCCCTTGCCACCGGGGGGGTCGCGAATCCAGACGTTGTTGTTTTCCGGGGTGCTGGCGAAGACGAATTCATAATCGCTCAGGCTCGCCATCAGGTCCTGCATGCCCTGCATGCTTCGGAACCCGTTGGCGGTTTGCCCACCGCCGTGGAGGGCGAGGATCTTCAGCGGACCTTGCGGACCGAGTTGACTCTCCGAGCAACCAACGGCGTTCACGCTCTCCCCCGCAGGGGTGTCAGGACAGGTGTCGACGTCGTTGGTCACACCGTCGTTGTCGTCGTCCTTTTGCGAGGCTGAGCATCCCGTGGCGTCGACCTGTTCTCCAGCAGGCGTATCGGGGCACGCATCGACCTCGTCGTTGAAGCCGTCGCCGTCGGTGTCTCTCTGAGCAGCCGCACATCCGTTGACGTCCACTGTGGCTCCGTTTGTGGTGTTGGGGCACCGGTCGTTTGAGTTGACCACGCCGTCGCCATCGTCGTCGGTTTGAGAGTCCGAACATCCTGTCGAGTACACCGGTTCGCCAAGCGGCGTGTCCGGGCACGCATCGACGTCGTTGGGAACGGCATCTTCGTCATCGTCGCCAACCGGTTCGGGCGGCAGCGGCAAGTCGACCGATACGCTCTGCTCCGAGTTGTCAAACATGCCGCATTTTGCAACGATGGTGCCTTTCGTGCTGTGTTCTTCGGTGTCGATGAAGAAACGGTACGTGCCGTCATCTTCCGACAGGTTGGCCTGGATGAACATCGCTGAATTTTGGTCGCTGGGTCGGTATTCCACGGAACAGGTTTCAGGGAATTCGTGGAGAACCGCCCCCTCGACCAGACCAACGGTTTCGTTCGTCGCTGGTGGTGTCCATCCGAAAGTCAGGCGAACATCGGTTTCGAAGGGTGGCTCGATGACCAACATCACCGTTTTAGCGTTGCTTT